>JAEUIL010000367.1 GCA_016794255.1 Planctomycetaceae bacterium
CTTGCCAAGTTTCTCGCCGGCTGCCAACCCTTCACGAACACTCGGCGGCGCTTGATACCAACGCGCCCGGCTGGCCCACAGCCAGTCCCCCAGTTCGTTCACCGCCGCCTCGGCCAACGCCCGATCGCCGTCAGCCACGGCCATCACCGAGGCGCCCATGTCGGGCACGTCGGCCCAAGGAAAGCCGGTCGAAATCGTCACGCTCAGCATGCCGGGCCGGGTTTCTAGCTCATGCACGCGGCGCAACACTTCGTCCATCGGCGGATGCGAGGTCGCTTGGCACTGCGCGCTCCAGAACATCGGCAACTGCCGGATCGCCATGACCGGCTGCACTTCACCGCGCACGCAGCGGACGATGAGGTCTGCCGCCTCGCGACCGCGCTCGGCCATGTCGATGTGCGGATAGGTGTCGTAGCCGACGATCGCCGTGGCGTACTGCGTGCGTCGCAGCGTGTGATTGCCGTGCAGATCGGTCGTGGTGATCACGGGCCGATTGCCCATGACCTCGCGCGCGGCGACGAGCATGTCGCCATCGCCATCGTCGATCCCTTCGACGACCATCGCGCCGTGCAAGTCGAGCAGCAAGCCGTCGACGGGGCCGTGAGCCGCTTCGTAATCGCGGAGCATGGCGAACAGCTCCCCTTTGAGTTGTTCGTAATCGGCGCGACGAATCACGCCGCTGGGATAGGCAAAACCCCAGAGGAGCGGCACGAGTTCGAAGCCATGCTTCTCGGCACCGTCGATGAACCCGCCGGGACACATATTCGCCCCGCGAAAGCGCTCGAAAATCTGCGGGCCGCGATAGATGCCAAAGCCTTGCTCGAAGTCGGCCACGGTGGTTTGCGAAGGGAGAAAAGTGCTCGTTTCGTGGAGCACGCCGCCAGTGGCGATACGCATGATCGATTCCATCCGAGAGGTGGGATTAAGTGCGGGGTCAGGAGGGCAGAGCGGGCAGTTTAGAACGCGGCATGCGCGGACGCTACTTGTTCTCTGCGGGTTTCGTTTGCGGCACCAGCTTGTTCGCTTGTTCGGTTAGCTCATTCGCCTGCTTTTGGGCCGCGTCGCGCTCAGCAACCACCACGTTGAACTTCGGCAGCACGTCGTCGAGCTTGGCGAAGGACTCGTCCATGAGCAGCTTGACGAGGGCTTGGTTCTTATCGCAGGCGACGGCGAATGCTTCGTAAGACTTGGCCTTGGTGTCGATGAAGGGCTTGAAGTTTTCGTTCACGCCGTGTTGCTCGGCCTCGGTCAGTTTGGCAGCGCCGAGTCGGGCCTTGGTGGCCGCTGCCGCGAAGTCGGCGATCAGCTTCTGGGCCGCTTCGCCATGTTGTTTGCGCGCCGCTTCGAGACCGGTGTTGTCGACGGCGTCGAGCAGCGCCTGAAACGGCATCGCCGCGGCCTGCGTGATCGCATTCGCCTCGTCGACGGCTTGATCAGATTCTTTGATCCGTTGCGTGGCCGCCGCCGACTCGCCCGCGCCGCGGATTTCGTTCACCCCTTCGTACATCTGCCGGGCTCCCGTAATCATGCCCGCGATGCCGCAGACGATGAGCACCACGCGCACCAACGGGTTCTTGGTCCAAGCGTTGCCCGGGGGATTCGCAGTCGACATGGTTCCATTCCTGCTTAGAAGTAAGTGCAGCGGAGGTGACTTGGCGGAAAGATTGCGGCTACGGCAGAATCAACGTGTCGCCCGGCTTGAGCACGTGCGGTTTGGTCGACGTTTCGGCGGCGACGCGCCGGGACCACACTTGAGCGTCTTGCTCGATCGGCGGCCAGGTGTTGAAGTGCGACGGCACGACATGCTGCGGCTTGAGTAGCTTCACCGCCGCGAGCGCATCGTCCGGCCCCATCGTGAACAAATCGCCGATCGGCAACACCGCCAGCTTCAGGCCACGCTCGCCGATCAACTTCATGTCGTAGAACAAGCCGGTGTCGCAAGCGAAGTAATAATTGCCATCGGCCAAGCTGAGCAGAAAGCCGCTCGGATTGCCGCCATTCGCGCCGTCAGGAAGCGACGAACTGTGGTGAGCCAGCGTGAACTGCACGCGGCCGAACGAGTGTTGCGAGCCGCCACCGAGATTGTGCGCGAGCGTGTTCTTGACGCCCTGCGCCCCGAGCCAGTTGCAGATCTCGTAGTTGGCCAGGACGAGCGCCCCGGTGCGTTTGGCGATCTGGGCCGCGTCGGCAACGTGGTCGCCATGTCCGT
Organism: Planctomycetaceae bacterium; assembly: GCA_016794255.1. GTDB lineage: Bacteria > Planctomycetota > Planctomycetia > Pirellulales > PNKZ01 > JAEUIL01. The sequence continues at coordinate 2,210 of JAEUIL010000367.1, forward strand.
GCGAAATGAGAATGAAGTTCGGCGAAACCTTGTCGGCCTTGTACGGAGCCGCGGGATTGTCGTCGAGAAACGGGTCGATCAGGATCAAATCGGCGCCGGCTTTGACGAGCCACGTCGCGTGACCCAGCCAGGTAACGATGGTCGGCATGAGCAACTTCCTAGGACTGGCGAGGAGAAAGTCCTAGCAGGCTAACACGCGGCGGAACGCACGCCAATCGGTTTCTGGAACCGCGGCACGGACTCGATGACCGATCCGACGTACAGACCATCACGCGGAGCGTGATGGATACTATGGCTACTCGTGCGCCTTGAGCATGTCGGCCAAGATGAACGGCTCGGGAAACGGCTCGTCGAGTTGACGCAAGACCTGACGATACGTGGTCACGTGGTCCACGACCGCGTACCCCGTCTGATCGGCCATCAACTCGGGATGCTTGTCCAGCATCTTGCGCCAAATCTTGAAGCCGGCTTCAAACTCGCGCTTCGCGGCGACCAGATCGGTGTCGACGCGGTAGGCCACCGAGCCCATGGCGAAATGGCGATCAGCCGCGCGGGTATCGTCCTGCTGCTCGAGCTCGCACCGCAAAAGCCAGTAGTCGTATTCGATCAACTTCTTGGCCCGTTCGATGCGGAACGCGCGATCATTGAGCTTAACCAGCGAGTTGGCCGTGGCGATGGCAATATCGCGTTTCGCGCCGTCGACGTTGCGGGCAAATTCCAGGTCGTCGACGAACATCAGTTGTTCGGCTTCCATCGCCAAACGGTTCTGCTGCTCGTTGCGCGCTTGCGGATCGAGCCGGACCGCCGAGCGTTGTTCGTCGGTCAACTTGGCGTACTTCTGGTCGCGCAGTTTGTCACGCAAACCGGGCGAGAACGCTTCGAGCTCGGCGAGCTTGGCCTGGCGCTGCGGCTCGACCTCGGCATACTCGCTGATGCGGTACAACGTGCCGTCGTCGGCCGCAAATTGTCGATCGGCAAACGCCCGCAAATCGGCCTCGGCGACACTCCACCGACCGCGGATCTGCCGCAGCATATCGGCGTCGATCTCGGCGATCTTCTGACGACGCTCGTTCGGGTCGGTCGTGCGATTCGTCTCGGCTTCGAGCTTCAGATGATAGTCGCTAGCCAAGGCATCGCCCGAGAACATTTGGGCACGCACCCGATCGCTGTAAAAAAGCACGGGCTCCATGAAGTTCAACGTCGCTCCCGCGACATCGACCGCGTCGTTCGCGCGTTGATAATAGGCTCGGCCAAACAACCAATTGTCGCGTTCCTGAACCCATTGCTGAGCGTGGAAGTCGTTGTCCTCGGCGAACAGCCGGCGAAACTGCATTCGTTCGTCGGACCGGCCGATCTTGTGGGTGA
>JAEUIL010000723.1 GCA_016794255.1 Planctomycetaceae bacterium
AGCAACGCTGTAGGCTCGACTTCGACGGCGACCGGCAAATAGCCCGCGTCTTCGACCACGCTGAGCATTTGATCCAGCACCGGACGATGCACGGCCAGTACGATCACCTCGCGTTTGATCCCATCGGTCTGCCGGACATCGACCGACTCGATGAACCGCAACTCAGCTTCTTGCGGCGGAAACGGCAGCCGGGTCTGACACTCTTGCCGGGCGGCCTGCTCGATCTGAAACGGCTCGCCTTTCGGCACGCGAACGTTTTGCACCAGATATTGACGCGGTGACATGCAGACCACGGCATCACGACCGCGGAAGCGTTTGCCATCGCGGGCTTGCTTGAGCGCTTGGATAACATGGCCGGCAAAGTCGGGCGAGTTCGGCTGAGCGTCGAGCGGCAAGTCCCAACGGCCCGACTCGAGGATGCGATTGCCGTCGGCACTCAGCTGCACGAGCTTCACGACACGGGCGCCGATGTCGATGCCGATCGGTGTGTAGTTGCGTTTGAGAAAGGCGATCATGTTGCGAAACCTGTGTGAAGCTAACTGCCGCTGCTCGTAGCGGTCGTGGTCGGCGCGACCGATGTGATGCTGCCCATGCTCGCCAGGCCCGTGACGGGGTTGACTTGCACCGGGATATAGCGGGCCGCGGTACCGACTCCGTAGGCGAGCCAAATCGTGGTGGCGGTGGTCTGCGTGGTCTCGCCGAACGTGCGAAACTCAAGCTGCGTGAGCGGCGAGTTCGTGGCCGAGCGCACCGTGACGAGCCGAATGCTGTTGTTCGACGCCACGAGCCGGGCGAGATACGTGTACTGCCGCGTCGCGGTGTCGTTGCCCGAGCGCGTGACGAGCTTGGGGAGCGTATTGAGCGCGCTGTTCGTGCCCGAGTGCTCGATGTAATACAGATTGTTGGTCGTGTCGAAGGTGAGCCGATACAAGCTGTTGTTGGTCACGGCCAACGACCGGGCATAGTTCAGATCTTCGACCACGTAACGGGCGACCGACTCCAGGCGTTCGATGCCCGTGGGGGTGACCAGCGGCATGGCGACCGCGGCCAAGATCGCCATCACGGCGACAACCGTCGACAACTCGATCAGCGAATACGCAGCGCGGTATCGAGTGGCGTGGGTCATGGTGGTTAACGCGGTTTGCCGGGCACGGTGATGACTTGCAGGTTGCCCGACTTGAGTAGGGCGTTCTGTTCTTTGACGAGTGCGTTGAGCGCTTTGAGTTGCGTGACCATTTCCAGCTGCAGTTCCGTGGTATTGGCAAACGGCAACTGAGTGGCGGGTGGCTGCGCAATGCTGCGATCATAAAACCCTAGCACGCACAAACCGAACACGTTGAGAACGACGAGGGTGAGCCAGCGGGAAGTGGTGAGTGACATGAGTGCGGATACCTCCGTGAGTGCGGGTTGGTGGGGTTGTGACGATTGAGTTGCGGCGGGTGACCGGCCGATGCGGACAGTGCCGGGCGAGAACCGTGGTTGTTCAGAAGCCTACCCCGCGGATTGAAAACTTGCCAAGCACGCGGGATTGGTGACGCATCAGAGACCGGACCCGCGACCAAGTTTGCGATGCCACGTTGCGATCGGGCTTCTTATAACTAGCCCAGGCCTTTAGGCCTGGGGCGAACAGGAGTGCGCGAATCTTCACTCTTCTGCGGCGTTCGAGCTTCCGGAACGAGCGGCGATTCGACGCTCGTAAACCCAGGCCTGAAGGCCTGGGCTAATTAGAAGAGAGCGGAGAGAGAGAGAACCCGCTCAAAAGTGGTCGTTGTAGTCCACCACCGACCATCTTAAGCCCGGGTCGCTGCTGTGGGGCATGTAGACTTGGTTGTCGGAATTCTTCCAGACGTATTGCACGGCGGTCGATTCGGGTTTGATCGTCAACTTCGGGACGGACGACAAACCATACGCACTAAGAAAGTTCGGATAATACTGCGTGCCGCTGAGTCCCAAGAGCGTGTTGTACAACCAGTCCCAAATGAAACCACCGACGTTCCATTGACTGCGGGCCGAGAAGTAAACTCCCTTGCACAGCACACGTCCCTGAATGTCGACCGTCGTGTTGTACGAGCCATAGGTGATATTCAGGTCGTCCCATAACACGACCGAGCCGCGGATCGTCAAGTTCGAGTGCTCCTCGACCTCGAGATCATCCGCCGAGATGATCGCGGGCAATTGCACCGGCAACGACGAGCCATCGATCGCGGGGAGCGACACCGCTGTGATCGAGCAGGGATTGCCGCAAACCAGCACGTCGTTGCACATCAGCGTGCCGCGAATCGTCACGTTGTCGCAGATTTGAACGGAACCATTGCGGTAGAAAATGCCGAGCGGGTTGGTCTCGGGATCGGCTTCGAGCGTCGTGTTTTGCAGGAACGAGCCGACGGCTTGAGCGTTGTAGGTCTTGCCGCCTGGGTACAACTTGTAGGTCGTGGCCGCGCCGGGATACGACCAGTTCGTGGCGTCGCCCGTGGCGATGTTGACCGTCGTGCAACCGAGCTTGTTCTGCAACCGATCAAGCACGGTCGCCGAAACCAGCGACTCGGGCAGATGAATCGGCCCCTGCAACGGTCGATAGTCCGGATTGCCGAGCGTGCGCAGCGTGTTGAGGTCGGCGTAGTACCGATTCCGTTCGCTGGTCGAGTTGAAGTACGACGTCCCAAGACTAAGCGTGTTCAACAACCGCACGCTTCCTTGCACCTGACACGGCGGTTGCATGTCGACCGTGTCTTGCGCGAATTGATACAGCGTGTAGCCGAGCGAGGTTGAATACGTCGCCGGGGCATCGCTCACCTTGCGTGGCAGTAGTTCGACGATGGCGCGAATCTGGGACGTGGCCGAGACACCCGCGCGGGCTGGATCGGTGGCGGTACCGGTGACGAGCATCGTGACGCGATACGGTTGTTTGCTGTCGTTGGTTGGCAGACGTGGATCGCCGTGCGTGTAACTGACCGAGTAACTCTGCGTGGTGCGAATCGCGTTCGCCAACGTGCTGTTCACGCCGCCCCAGGAACTTTCGTGCAGCTTGCGGAGACCCGCGCGATAGCCGGTAAGTGCCGCCTCGCGCGCCTGGACTTCGAGCGCGGCGTTGCCTTGCAGTTGAATCGTGCTCAACTGCGTGCGCGACATGGTAAAGGCGACGGCGAACGTGATCGCCAGCAGGCTCATGACCATGACCAGCGCCACGCCGCGGCGCGACTCGACGATGCGACGACGATGGACGCGGTTCATGGGATCAACCTCTGCATCGTGGTCGTCGAGCCGAAGATGGGTAGCGCCGTGAGCCCGACGTTGTCGACCGTGCCCGGCTTGCCGCTGGTGGTCAGTTGCAGTTCGGACCGCACTCGCAATTGCCGTAGACCATAGGTCTTGTCGTACGACACCGTGGGCCAGGGGAGTGTCTTCCAGGTCTTGGTGCCGGCTCGATATGCAGTGAGATCGGAGGTCGGCGGATTGAGCATGATG
>JAEUIL010000385.1 GCA_016794255.1 Planctomycetaceae bacterium
GTCGGATCGGGCTCGAGCGTCACGCGCAGATCGTCACACACGCAACCACAGACCGTGCAGGCGACATCGTCGACGATCCGTAAGTGACTCAAAACGACCTCGGGGATAACACGCACTACCGAACGCGCGGCAAGGGACTCAATCGCGCAAGCTGACTTTGCGCGTACGACTGTCGTCGATTTCGAGCTTCTCTTCGCGCGCCAACCAACCGACGGCTTGCATCACCAAATCGCGCGGCAGGTCGGTTTCCTTCACCAACTTGGCAAGCGTCAACGAGCCGTGAGCCGCCAGCGTGCGCCACACGACGCCGGCTGCCTCGCCGATTTGAGCCGTGTAAGACTCGATGGTCATGGCCATGAAAACCCTCCGTGAGCAAAAGCTGGGACAGTGGTCAAACCAGGGTGCCAACCTTCGGCCCGAATTATATCGAAAAGCGAATCCGGGCCTCAAGGTGGGGTGCTCGTGGGATAGAGATGCCATTTGGTTAAGTGTGCCATGTCCACGTCTTCGTGGACATGCGTTTTTCACCAGGGAAGCATGCCCACGCGGCGTGGGCATGGCACACAATTCAGTCAAAGGGCGTCACTACGGCTCGTGGCTAGTGTCACGCCCTGTGACGATTTAAGCTATCAATGGTCGCTAATGTTTCCCTCTCAACGAGCTTTGTCATGTTCTGGAACCGTTTGATCGCTGTCGTGCTCGTGTCTTTCGTCTGGATTCAGACCGTCGACGCGGGCAAGTACAACCCGGTGCTCACCATCGGCGATGCCGCGCCGAGTTGGAAAGATCTGCCGGGCACAGACGGCCAGAAACACGCGCTCGCCGATCTAAAAGACAAGCCGATCGTGGTCGTCGTGTTTACCTGCAATAGCTGTCCGTATGCGGTCGACTATGAAGAACGGCTCGTGGCTCTGGCGAAGAAGCACGCGGGTGCGACGGGACAAGTTGCCGTCGTGGCCATCAACGTGAACAAGGTCGCCGAGGACAGTCTGCCCGAGATGAAAAAGCGGGCCGCCGCGCGGGGCTTCACGTTTCCCTATGTGTTCGACGAGTCGCAGCAGATCGCGCGCGATTTCGGAGCGACGTTCACGCCCGAATTTTTTGTGCTCGATCAAGCCCGCAAGATCGCGTACATGGGGGCGCTCGACGATCAAAGCGACGCGGCCAAGGTGACGGTAAATTACGTCGACCAAGCGATCGCGGCTTTGCTCAAAGGGGAGCAGCCGGCGACCACCGAGACCGTGGCGCGTGGGTGTCTGGTGCGCTACGCGCGGCAGCGGAAGAAATAATAGTATCGATCACGCTCCGCGTGATCTGTGTTTTGTCGAGGTCTTCTGAGCGCAACGCGACTGAGAACGTGGTCGATCCAACGCACTTCGCATCACGCAGAGCGTGATGGATACTCTGTTACACCGTGGCGCACAGTTGCTCGGCCAACAGCGCTTCGAGCGTGAGCGATTGGGCGAGAACTTTGTCGATCGGCTCGAGGCCCGCCACGATCGCGTCGAGCCATTCGAGATACACGCTGAAGACCCGAGTTTCGAGCGGCACGCGAGCATCCCGCGCGGCTTCGATGTGGCTTTCGAGCAAGTGCGTGACCCGGGTGACCGGCTCGCACGGCACGACCATCGAAGCGCCTTTGATCGAGTGGATGTCGCGGAACAACGACTGCACCGCCTCGCCCACGAGCGGTCGGCCCTGCGCTTTGGCCAGGATCGATTGAATGTCGCTGAGTCGGCTGCTCAACTCGTTCTTAAAGGTCTGCCAGAGACCCGCGGCCGCACCGCTCGGCGTTTGGTGTTTGAACGTCGTTGGCGGTTCGCTCTGGGCGGTTGCGGGGGTCACCGTGGCGACCGGAGCCGCGTTCGTGACGGGCTGATTCGCGGTCCAGCTCTTGCCGATCAACTCGTCGACCAACTCGACCACCTTGCTCAGATCGGGCTTGGCGACTTGGGCATCGGCTTTGACCGATTGGCCCTTCTTGTAGTTGTCGGGCGTGACGATCGACGAGTACAGCAACACCGGCAAGCGGCGAAGCACGTCGTGTTCCTTGATCCGCTTGCACAGGTGGAACCCGTCCATGTGCGGCATCTCGACATCGCTGATGAGCAGGTCGGCGACACCTGCGAGCGACTGACCGGCTGCGAACCGAGCGGCGATCGCTTCCCAGGCAGCTTGACCGTTATCGAACGTCGTGACTTGGGTGTAGCCACTGTCGCGCAGCGTTTGCGTGACGGCCTCGCGAATCGTGGCCGAGTCGTCGGCCAGCAGCAGACGGATTTGCTCGCGCGGAATCTTGAGCGGGTTGGGAACCGGCTCGTGCGAGGTGATGTGCGAGTTGACTTGCGACAAGATCCGCTCGAAGTCGAGCATCGAGACCATTTTGTTCTCGATCAACGCGACGGAAGTGATCGAGGCATGTTGCGGACCGATAACGCTGGGGACGCCCAAGACGTTCTTCCAGTTCATGCGGTGAATCCGCTCGACGGCGTCGACCAGAAACGCGGTTTGCTGGTGATTGATCTCGGTGAGAATCACGCACGACTCGCCCTGCGGCTGGCGTTCGAGCGACAGATGATCGATGAGCGACAGGCACGAGATGACCCGATTGCGCAGTTGGAACACGCCTTTGATCGACGAGTGGGCGCGGGGCAGGGCGGTTAGCTTGGGCGTCGGCAGCACCTCGCGCACCTTGGCCACATTGATGCCAAACGTCAGACCACCGACCCGAAACACGAGCACCTCCATCTCGTTCGTGCCGCTTTCGAGCAGGATGTCCTTTTCCAGCAAAATGTTCGCAACGGCAGATTTCACGGCGGGACCTCGTAGGTGGGAGAGGCGGGGAGCGCGGAATGGTGTGGTGGTGGGCCGCGAGCGGAGACTTCGCGGAGCATGCAACCTTACGTTGCAATTTCGAGACACGCGGCGGTCGTTCTCGGCTCTTGCTCGTCAATTCGCTGACAATCGCTGATTTTGCGACGAATCTTGCCCCCCACAGGGCACCCTAGACCGGGTTGCGGCCCGAGTGCCCCCCCATCTATAATCCGCAATCATCGCTCAATCGCTATCATCCTTTCTTTACGGCGCTTTCACGCGGAGGTTCTATCGTGGCCAGCGGCAAGTATTTGTTCACTAGTGAGTCGGTCAGCATGGGCCATCCGGACAAGTTGGCCGACATCGTGTCCGACAGCATTCTCGATGCCTGCTTGGCCCAAGATCCGCTCAGCCGCGTGGCTTGCGAGACATTGGTCACGACCGGTCTGTGCATCATGGCGGGCGAGATCACGACCAAGGCCGTGCTCGACTATCAGGACGTGGCCCGCGAGGCGATCCGCTATGTCGGCTACACGCACGACGAGTGGGGCATCAACGCCGATTACTGCTCGGTGCTCGTGGCGCTGCACAAGCAAAGCCCGGACATCGCGATGGGCGTGAACGACGATGCCGCCAAGGGCAAGGACATCGGCGCCGGCGACCAAGGCTTGATGTTTGGTTACGCCTGCAACGACACGCCGGAACTGATGCCGCTGCCAATCGCGCTGTCGCATCGCATCACGAATGCGCTCACCGACGCTCGCAAGAAGGGCTTGGTCAATTGGCTGCGTCCCGACAGCAAGAGCCAAGTCACGATCGAGTACGACGGCAATCGCGCCGCCCGGGTCGATACGGTCGTCGTCAGCACGCAGCACTCGCCCGAGGTCGACAACAAAGAGATTCGCGACTTCGTGATCAAGCAGATCATCGAGCCGTGCTTGCCCAAGGAACTCGTGATTCCGAACAAGATCACGTATCACATCAACCCCACGGGCCGGTTCGTGGTCGGTGGTCCGCACGGCGACAGCGGCTTGACCGGTCGCAAGATCATCGTCGACACCTACGGCGGCTGGGGTCGTCACGGCGGCGGCGCGTTCAGCGGCAAGGACCCCACGAAGGTCGATCGCTCGGCAGCTTACATGGCGCGTCACGTGGCCAAGTGCATTGTCGCGGCCGAGTTGGCTGACCGTTGCGAAGTGCAACTCGCCTATGCGATTGGCGTGTCCGAGCCGGTGAGTGTCCACGTCGATACCGAAGGGACCGGCAAGATCGACGACGCCAAGATCTGCGAGCTGGTGCGTGACGTGTTCCCGCTCAGCCCGTCGGGCATTATCAAGTATCTCGACCTGCGTCGCCCGATCTATCGGCCGACCGCGGCTGGCGGCCACTTTGGTCGCAACGAGTCGACGTTTACTTGGGAAAACACGAAGGCTGCGGCCAAGTTGGCCGAAGCGGCCGGAGCCTCGGCTTCCGCCTAGTCGACTGATTTTATGGATGAGTTTCGCGCGACCCACGGTCATTGGCCGTGGGTCGCGTTTTTTGATGAACGGAGTCTTGACCCGAACGCAGAGATATGGCGACTCTGATGCATCGGGGTTGGCTCGTGATTCCGTTTCGTGGATGGGTGCCATGTCCACGTCTTCGTGGACATGCGTTCTTCGCTGGGAAACATGCCCACGCGGACGTGGGCATGGCACACGATTGTGCAAAAACGCCTCGCGACTCGGGGTGGCCCGGATCGCCGTCGTCGACACCGGTCAAGACACGATTAGCGCCCCCCGTCTGGTGCCCAAGGCACCCTGACTGGCAACGTTTTCCACAGAAAACAGGCCCACGCGAACGTCGACACGGCATACGATTCAGCCAAAAAGCAGCACCACTTCAGCACGCGCTTGCTTGAAGGTCCCAGGTCGGACAGGTACTCTGAATAGAAGCGCTCGCGGCCCGCCATTTTCCGCCCCCGATTTGCGCCCTCCGCTCGTCCCATGGCCCATACCTATCACCGCTACAAGCCAGGCTCCGAACCCGTCGCGGGCTACAAGGTGACGGTCTGTCTCGGCTCGGGCGGATTCGGCGAAGTGTGGAAAGGCATCGGCCCCGGTGGCACCGAGGTCGCGATCAAAATCATCGACCTCACCGGTCAGCAAGGCGTCCAAGAATTCAAATCCTTGGGGCTCGTCAAGAAGTGCGTGCATCCGAATCTGGTGCCGATCCACGCCTTCTGGCTCAAAGATGAAGACGGCAACGTCGTCAGCGATGAGGCAGCCGAGTTGAGCGCGGGCGCCGATGTGCAAGTGACGTCGCAGTTCGTCAAGCCCGTCGAGCTGATCATCGTCATGGGCCTTGGCAAGAAGTGCTTGAACAAACGGCTGCAAGAAGTGCGCGACGATGGCCTGCCCGGCATCCCCGGGTCGGAACTGCTCGACTACATGGACGCGGCCGCGCGCGGCATCGACTATCTCAACACGCAGGTCGGCATCGTCCACGGCGACATCAAGCCGCACAACATTTTGGTCGTTGGCGACGCCGCGGCGGTCTGCGACTTCGGGCTCGCCCGCGCGGTCGAGAGTTTGCGCAAAACGTCGATGGCCCCGATGACCGTGGCCTATGCCGCTCCTGAGTCGTTTCGTGGTAAGCCGACGGTGAAGAGCGATCAATACTCGCTTGCCATCACGTACATCGAGCTACGCACCGGCCGGATGCCGTTCGACGAAGGCTTGTCGCCGTTCGATTTGATGAACACGCATGTCACCGGTCAGTTGAATCTCGACCGATTGCCGCCGTACGAGCGAGAAGTCATTCGCCGCGCCACGGCGTTGAACCCCGACGATCGCTGGAACAACAATCGCGACTTTGCCCGGGCGTTGGTCAAAGCCTTCGATGCCGATCCGCAAGCCAAGCTGCTGGCGGGCTCGCCCTTCAACGAAGATTACGAGGCCCAGGGCTTCGTGGCCACGCTCAAACGCGATTCGCGTTCGTCGTCGCTCCGCAGCGAGTTCAACCGTCAGACGCGCGAGAATATCAACCGCGGCGTGACCCCCTCGGCCAAGACACAGATCCCGCAGACGAGCTTATCCGGCGAAGCGCCGGCGTTTGCCGGACCGTACTCGACCACGTTCGACTTTAGCGATGCCAATGAGGCCGCGACCGCGCCGCAGTCGTCGAGTTCGGCGAAGCGCATGGGCATGCTGGTCGGCGGAGCGGTGGTGACCGCTGTGCTCGTCGGCTTAATAGCCTGGGGCATACTGGCTGGTCGCGCGACCGAGACGCCTCAACAAAAACTCGCGCTGTTGGTCAAGGATGCGTCGCCGGTCATCGAGCGCTTGATCAGCCAACGACAGTTCGAGCAGGCGCTCGTCGAGGTCGACCGCAATGCCCAGCAGTTGCCCGCTGATCCCGGCGCACAATCGTGGGCCAAGCAGATGCGCGAACGCGTGCGGACCCTGTGGCTGGCGATGGCCGAGCAGGCGGTGCGTGACAATCACATGACCGACGCCACGGGCTTCGTCCGCGAGATACTCATTCGCTTTCCGAACGATCCGCAGGCGACGGCGCTCATGGCCAACATGACGGCCCAGGCCGAGACCAAGACCCCGCCCAAGACCGCCCCGGCGGCCAACAAGTTCGACGTGGCCCGCATCATCCGCGAGACCGACGCTCAGGCGCAGGCACATCGCTGGCTGGATGCCCTGGAGCGGCTCGATCTGCCGCCGCGTAATTTGTCCACCGAGGATTTGCAGCAGTATCAAGCTCAGGCGGCCAAGATTCGCATGCAATGGGTCGCCACCGCGCGGGCGTATCTCGATGCCGGCCAAGTCGCCGCTGCACAGCAAGATTTATCGCAGATTCTGCAACGGTATCCGACGTTGAGCGAAGCTCGCGTGCAACTCGTGCGAGCGCACATGGCGCAGAGCAGCTTCTCGCTCGCGCGTGCCGAATTGGACAAGCTGCAAGGAATCACCAATCTGCCCGCCGAGGGCAAGCAACTGCGCGATGCGTTGCAGTTGGCGATCGACCTGCGGACGCAGAAGCGCGAGCCCGCGGCGATGTATCCCGAGTTGCTTGAGCTCAAGAATCTCGACGCTACGTCCGATCCAGGGTCGCTGTGGAGTTTGACCGCCGGCGAGCGTGAGTTGCTCAAATCGACACGCGATCAATTGCTGAGCGCCGATTACGCCAAGCTGGCGGCAGCGGCGCGCGGTGCCGATCAATTGCCGCTCGCCGACAAGCTCTTGGCCCACATGCCGAGCAAACAGTACGAGCTGCTGTTGATTAAGAGCGAGATTCAGACCGACGCCAACCAATGCGACGACGCCCGGGCGAGCCTCGACGCGGCCGAGAAGGCGTTGAAACAGCCCACGCCCGCGCAGACGGCCGATCACAAAGCCCGTCGCACGATCATCGATCTGCGTGACGACAAGCTCGACGCCAAGCAACGCAGCGCCTTGGTCGCCGAGGCCGAGAAGCAACAAGAGACGTGGCAGCCCGGCCGACGCAGCGATCTCGGCAAGGTACTCGTAGCCTTAACGCTGAAAGATCGTGCCCAGTACGAGCCGATTGCGATGCGCGTTTTGCTCGCAGCCGTGAAGCTCGAACCGCAACGGGCCGACTTGTACACCTTGATCAAGGCGATTCGCGGCGACGAATGGAACCCGCGCGTAGCTCGCCGCTTGGAAGACACGAGCCGCCCCACCGCCGAGCAGTGGCAGCAGTTGTACGACGATTGCGTGGCGCTCAAGGTCCTGACGTTGTGGCCCGACAATCGGATGCGGGCCATCTGTCAAGCCGCGCGTGCCGAAGCGATGTGCGAGTTGGGCTTGAAGCTCGACGCCGACGCGCTCGACGTGATCGAGTTGGGCAACGGCTGGCCGGCCGAAGGGTACATTTACTATGTCGGCGCTCGCGTGGCGTGGGAATCATCGGCCTCGGCCGACAAGGTGCGAGCGCTCGTCGGCAAAGCACAGAACGTGCGTCAAAAGCCGGTGCAATTGAACGCCGAGTTCCGTCAAGAAACGATCCAAAAGATGCAGTCGGGCGCTCCGCCGACTAAACGGGCGATCAACCGGTTGGCGACGCCGTCGAAGTTGTTGAGCACGTTCAAACGCGACCAGCGCCGGGTGTTTCGCCTGACAGCGGAGAGTGAGTCACAGGACGAAGCCGACTCTGCCGGTAAACCGCCCCCCGATCGCATGCACCGTGATTTTATCGCCGCGCGCTTTAAGCAGGCCCGGCAGTTAGATATCGCCGCTAGAGTCAAGGTGTGGCAAGAAATCGGTCCCGATGCGGCTCAACTCATCGGACAAAATGGTGACTATCTGACCGCCATGATCGCGGTGAGTTGTTTCGAAGAGCTCGCCGCCACGGCCCGAATCGAGCCGGCCGAGAACTTTCGCCGGGCCATCGACGCGGCCACGCAATGGGTGCA
>JAEUIL010000415.1 GCA_016794255.1 Planctomycetaceae bacterium
ATAGACGAAGAACGGCCGACGCTGATTCGCCTCGATAAAGTCACACGCGGTTGAGGTGATGGAATACACCCCCTTGGGATTCTCTTCGGTTCGTTCGCGCCAGCTATGGGCGGCGAGGCCGACCACATCGAAGTGCTGCTCGGGCTGGCTTCCTTGTCGACCGTCGAGATGCCACTTGCCAAACATGCCGGTGACATAGCCGGCGGACTTCATGGCCTTGGGGAGCGTGAAATTGTCGGGTGCGAGGCCCGAGGCGTTGGGCACGGGCTTCATACGCATCAACTCGGGCCGACCGCGATTGGTGGTGCCGACGGCATACACGCCATGTCGCGGCGTGTACTGACCCGACAGCAAGCACGCCCGGCTCGGCGCACAGTTGCCCGCCGCAGCATAAGCGTGCGTGAACACCATCCCCTGCTTGGCCAGTCGATCGAGTTGCGGCGTTTCGTTGAAGTCCGAACCGGCGAAACCCGGGTCTTGCCAACCTAAGTCGTCGGCCAGAATCAACACAATGTTGGGCCGATCGGCAGCGACGCACGGCGAAGCGAGTAGGCCCTTGCTGAGTAACGCGATGCCAAGTAACGCGGGGCGGAGTAGCATCCAGCCGAGTGCGAAGCCGAGGGGTTGCGAGCGATTCATGAGCGCCTCAAGGGAGAAAGCGATGTTCCCTCTTAAGACGCGGCATGACCTCCGTTTATTTGTTCCTGCGCGAAGGAATTCGCTGCCGCGATTCATCACACACCAGCGCGACGTTACTTCAAATCGAGCTCAATCGCTCGGGCGGCTTTGACCTTCTTGGCAGGCGAGTCGGGATGCAAACCGGCCATGCGCGGAGTCTTCGAACGCACGGGACCGGCGTTGATCGCCGGGGCGTTGTTCGCGATCAACTGTTCGATCTGCGACCAGTTCTCTTTCACCTTCGTGCCGACCGCGGCGTCTTTCGATTTCCAGTAGCCAGCCATCAGCGTGATGTTCTCGACCGTCAACCGCGTGTAATCGAGTCCGACCTGCACGAACGCCACTCGTCGTGCAGGCAGCGAATCGGGCTGCACACTCTGGGCCGCGCGATCGAGCCGCGCTTGCGATTCCTTCAGCAACTTTGGCGTGTAGAGCTTCGTGAGACTGAAGACGCCCGACTCGCCATCGGTGGCGGTGAACTTCATCCGCGCGCGTTCGAGCGCCTCGAAATACTCGCGGACCGGCTGCGCGGCGGTGCAAAACGCCCGATCGTAATAGTCGGCCAGCACGGCGTCGGCGTCTACCCCGGGAGTCCAGGTCAACTGTCCCATCACGTAATACTGCGGTCCGTGCGTGGCCCAATGTTCCCAGACCGAATCGATGAAGATCCCTTGGCAGTTGGCTGCGGCGACATCTTTGAAGTCGCGAATCGTCTGCTGCACCGAAAGATCAGGCAGTCCTTGTTGCCAACCTGCCGGGCTGCCCGTGTTGGGTCGCCACATCATCGACGGCACGATCTTGGCCCAACCTTCAAATTGCTTGCGAAACGTGTCGCCGCGCGTCGAACCGCGATCAGTCAGGCCCGTACGACCAAAGAAGTTCGCCACGATCGACATGATCACGTTGTCCGCCGGACGCGCTTTGATCGGCACCGGACGCGAGTGTCCGTAGCTCATCATCAACACGCGATAGTCGCGGTCCGGGTACTTTTGCTTGAGCAACTCACCCATCTTGTTCGCAAAGGTCACGTCACGATCGCTCAGCGCTGGGTGAACTTCGTTGCGCTTGCTCCAATTAAACGAGCGCGGCTCGCCGTCGGGATGATCCCAGGCACGACACTTTTCGCAGGTGCAATGTCCGCTTGCCCAACCGTCGTTCGGCGAGACGTTGAACACTTCTCGATTGGGATCCTTTTCGAGCGCGGCAGCCACTTCTTGCAGCCACAGTTCCCCGACAAGCGGATTCGACATGCAGAGTTTGGCGTTGTGCGGATTGGGGAATCCGCTGCGCGTGCCGTCGGGCTGTAAGGCAAAGATCTCGGGGTGCGTTTTGTGATAACGATCCCACCAATCGCCGAAGGCATGGCCGCCGGTCATGTCGAGCGAGTCGAGTTGCAAACGTTGCCGCAAGGTCCAATCGTGCGAGCGACCATAACCTTTTGTGCCAAGCGAACTGTAATGGAACACACCGTTGCGCGAACGAATTTGCGGATGGTAACGCTGCTCGGCGGGAGTCAGCACGATCTGCTCACGCCGCACGACATCCTCGCCCAACTCGCCCGGCCAAAACCAACGCGCGCCGAGTTGATCTTGCAAGAACGTATAGACCGCGTTGACCGTGCCATACTCGCGCTGCGTGCCCGCCACCAGTCCCGCTTTGGTTTGAGCGGTGCTCGACATCGGGTCCCAACGATCGCGGCCCGCAATGACCACGTGTTGATCGCCGATCACGATCAGCGTTTCTTCTGGATGACGAAACTCAGCGTCGAGCTGGGGGAACAACGTTTTTACTGCTGGCTGCATGCCGACCCAAATCGCGCGCTCCGGCAGGGGACGCGGCTCGCCATCGATCAACCGCGGACGTTGGCCGCAAATCTTTTCGATGATCTCGGCCAGTTCGACGGCTGCCGCTCGGGTGCGGGGCGGCGCATCGGCAAAGAGCACGATCGGCGCGGGCTCGCTGCCCGGTTTAACAAGTACGAAGTCGGCGCGAATGTCGGTCGCGCAGCACAAGCTGACGAGCATCAACGCCAATCGCCGGAGGATCGTGATTCGATGCAGCAAGCTAGGCATGGCTTCTCCCATCGCGGACATGGAACGCAAGCAGTTCACAACTCACGTCGTGATACGGTTTAGGCATACGTGCTATGTCCACGTCTTCGTGGGCATGTGTTCTCGGCGGGAAACATGCCCACGCGGACGTGGGCATGGCACACGATTCGACTCAAACGTATCACTACAACTCACCCCGCTACACGAGTCCTGCCGCCGCGACTTACTTCGCTTTGGCGGGCAGAATCACCAGACCCTTCACGCCCAGATCGAGCCGGAACAAACCGCCGCGACCCTTTTCAACGTCGAGACCACCGGTCACGAATAGTTGGTCGTGCTTCTCGCCGCCGAATGCGACGTTACTCGTCGTCAGATTGCCGCCCGGGTAACGAGCGATGATCTTTCCCTGCGGGCTGAGCACCTGCACCTCACGCATGCCATAGTGTGCGATGTACAGATTGCCGGCTGCGTCGAGCGTCATGCCGTCGGGCTGATTGTCGACCTGCCCGGCCATGGCGTTCTTCATCGGCAACTCGGCGAACACACGCCGCATGCCCACGCGACCCGGGCTCTTCACGTCGTACACCAGCACGCGGTTCTTTTGACTCTCGGCAACATACAATCGCTTACCGTCCGGCGTGAGCACGATGCCGTTGGGATACGCCAAGCCATCATCGAGTTGATGCACCTTGGCTTTGTCGTCGACATAGTGCACGGTGCCGATCAAGTTGCTAATGCCCGAGCCGCCTGGATCGGTGAAGTAGAACCCGCCGTGAGTCGCGTCGAGACACAGATCGTTCGGACCACGCAGCGGTTTGCCGTTGCATTCCTTAGCGGCAGGCGGCAGCAGTTTCCCCTCGGCGCTCAACCGCAACACCGCATGTTGACTGGCGTCGCATACCAGATGCTCGCCGTTGGCCAGAATCTTATGTCCGTTCGGAGCCCCAGTCTTGGCCCAAGTCTTGTGCTTGCCATCGAGCGTGAACTGCACGATCTGTTCACCTTCGCTCACGTAGCCGCGTCCTTGATGATCGAACACCACGCCTTCGCAATAGTGATCGACCTCGAAGAGCTTCACGGGCTTGACCTTTGCCGCATCGGGCAAGTCAGCCGCGACCAGCGCTGAGAGAGTGCAAAGATTCAACAGACACGCGAACCAAGCGCGACAGAGTGACATATACGGGGGGCTAAGAAGGCGGGAGTTGTGCGGGGCGGGCAGCCTTTATCATACGCTCGTGCGCCGAGGCAACGAAAGATGCTGCCGCGCAAGATTGCAGTGAACTCGGCTGGTCGGACAGCGTGGAAGATCAACGTTCACCGATGGACCGGCGAGATAGAGATGGAGAAATAAGGGACCGCAGATGAACGCAGATGAACACGGATGAATGCAGATGGGGCAGGGATAAGGCAGGGAGTGAGAATTGATGTGTCAGCGGAAAATGTAGCCATTTCTTGATCCATCAACCCTTCAGATCATCGAATAAGGCACATCCACGACCAAATTCGCCGCCCCGTCCAATCTCATCTGCGTTCATCCGTGTTCATCTGCGTTCATCCGCGTCCCCTTACCTGGCCATCTCACCCGAGCCCGTCCTGCCTGCCGAGCCTGTCCGCCGGCCGGTTCTGCCGGTCGCGCCGACCCTGCCGGTTATGGCCTCCGGGGCGGAGATTTACCCCCTCTGGCGACCGCTCGCACCCCGGCTCGGTTCGTTGACGGTGTGCCGCAACCCATTTAGAGTAAAAGTGTTGGCCCATCTTTTCTTCCTCAAACCATCGAGCGATCCGTGGCCGCCAAGGCTTGGCAAGGCGTATTCTCCGAGGCGACCGACCGTCGTGTCGAAAAGTTCAGCGAAAGCGTGAGCTTTGACCACCGGTTGTTCGACCAGGACGTTCGTTGCTCGATCGGTCATGCCCAAATGTTGGCCAAGGTCGGACTCATTACATCGGACGAGTGCCGACAGATTGAGCAGGGTCTGGGGGCAATTCGCCAAGAAATCGAGCAGGGGGTCTTCCCGTTCCGGATCGAACTGGAAGACATCCACATGCACATCGAGAAGGCGCTGATCGAGCGCATCGGCGATGTGGGTCGCAAACTGCACACCGCTCGCAGCCGCAACGATCAGGTCTCGACCGACCTCCGCGTCTGGGTCCGCGAGGCGATCGACATCATCGACGCCCGGCTGCTCGATCTGCAAAAGGCGTTCGTCGGGCGCTGCGATGGCGATCACGACGTGATCCTGCCGGGCTACACGCATTTGCAACGGGCGCAACCGGTGCTCGCCGCGCACTACTGGCTCGCCTACACCGAAAAACTCCAGCGCGATCGCGGTCGCTTGGCCGACTGCCGTCGGCGGGTCAACTCGCTCAGCCTCGGCGCGGCGGCCTTGGCCGGGACGAGTCTGCCGATTGATCGCCATGACACGGCCGAGCGCCTTGGCTTTGACGACGTCGCCGCCAATAGTCTCGATGTCTCGAGCGATCGTGACTTTGTGCTCGAGTTCGCGTTCGCACTGTCGCTCATCGCGGCCCATCTCAGCACTTGGGCCGAGGAGTGGATCCTGTGGTCGACGACCGAGTTCAACTTCATCAAGCTGCCGCAGACGTTCTGCACCGGCTCGTCGATCATGCCGCAGAAGATCAATCCCGACGTGCTGGAACTGACTCGGGGCAAGTCGGCCCGGGTGATCGGCAATCTGACGCAACTGCTCGTGCTGATCAAAGGCTTGCCGCTGGCGTATAACCGCGACCTGCAAGAAGACAAAGAGCCGCTGTTCGATTCGTACGACACGGTGAATGCGTGTCTCGAATTGGCCGCGCCTTTGGTGGCGGGGGCCGAACTGCGCCGCGAAGCGATCGCCGAACGACTCGATCGCGGCCATCTCGACGCCACGACGCTCATGGAGGCGTTCATCAGTCGCGGCATTCCGCAACGCACGGCCCACGAGTTGGTCGGCAAACTCGTGCGGCTCGCCCTCGAAAAGGGTTGCCGTCTGGCCGATCTCACCCTCGACGAGTTCCGCTCGGTTCACGGCGAACTCGACACCTGGGTCTACGACAGCCTCGGCGCTCGGCGCGCCGTCGAGAGTTTTAAGAGCTACGGTTCGACCGCTCCGAGCCAAGTCGCCGATCAAATCGCACGTTGGAAACAACGCTTGAGCCTGACTTAACACTTACTCACCTACTCACTTACTCACTTAATCACTTACTCACTTACTCACTTACTCACTTACTCACTTAC
>JAEUIL010000417.1 GCA_016794255.1 Planctomycetaceae bacterium
AGACGGCGTCTCTGCGAGGATCGCATTCGGCATCGCAACGCTCAACAGCAGCGCGCCAGCCACGAACGCCGAAGACCGTTGTCTTGTGAAGTTTATGGTCACCGTTGAATGCTCACTGCGGGAGGGATTCTGATAAGCCGAGGTGTCAATCTCTGCGGTAATCGCCTTGTTACCCGAAAACGAAAACACCGCTAGCATCAAAAGTGCGGTCTCAAACATGTTATCGGCCGTCGCCCACGGCAAATTGACTGCATCTGCCAAGTCTTTCCACTAGGTAATAATGGGGAGCGACAAATTGTCTCCCCACTTGCCGCGCTTATCTCGTCGGGCTGCTAGCGGCTCAGTGGATTGAGCCGCGACACGATGGAAACCTCCTGCGGATTGCCACCCTGGACGTACAACTTCCATTGCGTCACGTCGTCGCCGTAATCCTTCCCCGTGATGTTCCGCAAGGACTGCACCGCGCGAAACTGCACCGCTGGATTGGCATCGTCGAGCCATGCTCCCAACGCTTGTACCGCGGCGGGATCTTTCAGTTCGCCCAACTCCCGTGCCGCTGCCATGCGCACGTCGAGTTCCTTGTCGGTATTCATCATGTTGATCAGCACCGGCACGGCCTCGCCGCCCCCGCGACGTCGCCAACCATCGAGCGCCGCAATGCGCACCAGCGGGTTGGGGTCCTTGAGCGCGGCCTTGAGCACTGCCAGCGACGTGTTGTTGGGCAGTGCGGCGAGCGTATGCAGAATCTCGGCCCGCATCGCCGGGTCTTCTTCCTTCTGAATGTCCTCGAGCAGAATCGTGGTCAGCCGTTGCTGCTCGGCCTCGGGCATGGTCGCGCCCGTCTTGGCAAACTCGCGCAGCTTCTCGACACGATCGTAGGGCGACGTGATCTGTGGCCCAACTTTGTCCTTTTCGTACCACCAGTTCCAGTACTTCGCACGACGTGCCGTGCTACAGCCGCTCAGAGCGCAAAGCACGACCACAAGTGCGATCAATCGGCGACAGCGATTCGGACCGAGGTGCATAGCAAAGCCCAAGGGGCGTGTGGTTCGCGGCAAGTTTCTCGACCCTGGCTCGGTCAACGCGCCTTCGTTGACCGCACGGGAGTTATGGATTTTCGGCAGAAGAGGGGCGGGAGTATATCAACAGCCCGAACACGCCACCAGAGAAGTGTCGACTCTGGTCACGCCGCGACCGCTGATTTTTTCCAAATCGGCGTTCAACGCGAGACGTTTCCCTTGCTGGCAATGATGCGGTAGCATGCGGCAATTGCAGTTACTCTGCAAGTGCCATCCGTCGTCCGAGGAACGCTGTCATGCAACTGGGATTTGTGAGTGCGATCTTGCCCGATCTGTCGTTGAACGAAGTGGTTGAGTTCGCCGCTAGCGTCCCGGTGCGAACGGTCGAGTTGATGTGCTGGCCGCAGGGTGCCGCCGAGCGCCGTTACGCCGGTGTCACGCATGTAGATGTCGAGCGGTTCTCGGCCGGTGATGCTCGACGCGTGCAAGACACCATGGCCGCCGCCGGAGTCACGATCAGCGGGTTAGGTTACTATCCCAATCCGCTAGCCGCCGACGAACAAGAAGCCCGGGTGTACGTCGAACATCTGCAGAAGGTCATTCAAGCGGCCCAGTTGCTGGGCGTGGGTGTCGTGAACACGTTCGTCGGTCGCGATCCGAAGCTGAGCGTCGACGAGAATTGGCCCCGATTCCGCAGCACTTGGCCGCCGCTGGTTAAATTCGCCGAGGCGCACGGCGTGCGAATCGCGATCGAGAATTGCCCGATGCTGTTTACTCGTGACGAATGGCCCGGCGGCAAGAATCTCGCCACCACACCCGCGATCTGGCGGCGGATGTTCGACGAAGTGGGGAGCCCCAACTTCGGGTTGAACTACGATCCGTCGCACATGGTGTGGCAGCAGATGGATTATCTGCAACCGCTCGTCGATTTCGCCGATCGGTTGTTCCACATCCATGCCAAAGATGTGCGGGTCGATCGACATCGGCTCAACCAGGTCGGCATGCTCGCGTATCCGCTGGAGTATCACACGCCCAAGCTGCCCGGTTTGGGCGAGATCAACTGGGGGCGATTTCTCTCGCTGCTGGCCGATGTCGGCTATCGCGGGCCGGTCTGCATCGAAGTCGAGGACCGGGCTTATGAAAAGACGCTCGACGCGCGGAAATCATCCGTGCGGCAGAGCGTGCAGTACTTACGCAATTTCTTGCACGACCTCACGCCCTAGCGCCGCGTCACGTTCACGGGCCGGTCACGCACTTCGGCTTGAGACATGGTCCGTTCGCGTTGGGCGTGAGCGGATCGCAAACCAGCACGTGATTCGATTTCAACACGCGAATGCGTGACTCAAGGTTGACATTGCCGCGACCGACGAGTTGCTCGAGTGTCGTGCGGCGATCGAATTCGTCATTGCCGTACAACTTGTTGATGATGACGTTGAGCGCCCGGTTGGCCTCCTCGACGACCTGCGCAGGGGTCCGTTCGCCGATCAGTTTGCGTTGACCGAGCACCGTGTCGTCACTGTAGATGCCAATCTCGACGGCACTGGCATAGATCAGATGCACGTGACCTTCGGGATCGCGGATCACGTAGACATACGGCAGCCGCACGGCGAGTTGAGCCCGCTCGGCCGGTGTGAGCGTGCCACAAAAGAAGCGCGTGTAACGCGACTTGATCGTCTCATTCGCCGGAGCCACGTTCACATAGTGCGTCATCAAGCCGCAGTAGTCGCGGTATTGAATGATCGCCCGGCCATCGATCTGGTGCAGATGTTCAAGCTCCTCGAAGTTGGGCAGCGAATCGTCGAGCGCGAGAAACTCGCCCGGCGCGATCGTGTGCGACTCGGTCCAGATCGGCCCAATACGTCGCGCGAACCGAAAGGTGAACGGCTCCTGACTTTGGTTCCAGATCCGCGGCACAAGCTCGGGCGGGTCGCACGGCGCGACCGACTCGCCGGGCGCTTGCGGTCCGGGTCGCTCGGGAGCGGGTGGCAACGCCTGATTGGGCACCCCTTGTTGAGCGACCTGATCCCAGGCCGTGGCCCAACGCAGATTCCAAGCCCCGGCGAGAAACCCTAGTGCGGCTGATCCGAGCACCGCGCGACGTGACACCGGCATGAGCAGACCCTCGAGCGGCTCCGACGACAACGACCGCGCCCATTGCGCGGCTCATCGTTGAACGTCGACCGTCCTCGGCCCAATCTCGCGTTGCTAGCGTTACAATCCGCACCGCTTCGCGCGTCGGCACAGACCGGAGAGTCGGCAAGCTTTGCCAAGCGGATCAATTCATAGGGCGGATTACCGCACATGCTTTCCGTAGGACGGGTCTCCAGGCCCGTCCGTGCCCTTTTGAAAGGACTTGGACGGGCCTGGAGACCCGTCCTACAGAAGACCGACGCCGCGTTAAACTTGCCGCTCGCTGGCGGGAATATGAATCACGCTGAGTGCACAGCAGTCCCAATCCTTTGAGCCGCGCGAGGCGTTCCAGGTGATGAACAACTTCTCGCCGGCGGGATCGACGACCACGCTGTAAGTCCCCTTCAACGTGCAGCCGTATTTCTGCGTGTAGAACGGATCGAGAAACGCGATCACTTTCTTGCGCTGCGTGCGGGTATCGAACTGCACAATGGCCGTGCCGTCCTTTTCCGACCCACCGTGAGCGCCCGGCACGTAGTACACGTATCGGCCCGAGGCGTCGATCGTCATCGAGGCGACGTATTGATTCACACCGACTGCGGCGGGCACCAAACTCTTGAGTTGCTCGGTCTTCGTGTTGAAGACGTAGAGCATCGAGCCTGGCTCACCTTTGCCGTGCGACGCGGCATAAACGAGACCGTCGGCCGTTTCCTCGGTGCAAGCTCGCAAGCCCATGGTAATGCCCGTGTTCACCGGCGCTGTGGGGTTCGCCGGATCGAAGCGCATCAACGGCCCTTCGCTGACACCTGCCGCGCCGGGAGTGAAGTACACCTTGCCCGTCGACTTGGCGAGAATCATCGTCCGCGACGGACCGCCCGCACCGGCGTACAGATTCTTTTTCGCCTTGAGATCGTACGCAAAGAACTCGCCGAGGTCGTCTTTGCCGACGCCCGGCGACGTCGCACCGTAGAAAATCATCCGCTCGGCATCGAGGCGACTGGTCGGGATGCAGTGTTTAGCAACCGGCGCGTGCGCGACGATCTCTTGCTTGCCCGTGACCGGATGACACCGCACGATCCAGTCGCCCAGGTAGTGATACTTGTCCGAGGTCACGGTCGTCGAGCCGCGATGCGTCGAGCAGTAGATCCATCCGTCGCTGCCGAGTTCCGTGCGGCTGTGGATCTTGCTGGGCGAGTAGTGTCCCTCGGGCATCTTGAGCAACGATTTGAGATCGAGCAACTGACGCAACGAACGCTGTGCCGGGTCGTACTCGAAGACCATCGCATTGCCGGCGGGCGCGTCGTGATCGCCGATCGCCGAATAGTACTTGCCCCCGGACCACGAGCCTTCGCCCCACACCGACCAAATCTTGCCCTTGTAGGTTTGACCAGGGTAGTACAACAGGTCGACCGTGGGCGCGGTCGTCGCCACCTTGACGGTCTCGCGCAACGTGTCGGACGGCTTGAGAAACTCGGCCGCGGTGTCGGTCACGATCTGTTTACCGTCGGGCAGCTGCGGCGGAAACTCGAGCACCGGCTCCGGTGGTTTCTTGGGCTTCGCCGGAGTTTTCGCGGGCTT
>JAEUIL010000430.1 GCA_016794255.1 Planctomycetaceae bacterium
CTGATCTATCACGATCTCATCTGGCAGATGCTGCGCTTTCCGAAGCCGATCATCGCGGCGGTCAATGGCCCGGCGATGGCCGGGGGCGCGGGTCTGGTGCTGGCCAGCGATCTGGTCGTGGCCGCCGACTCGGCCAAGTTCGGCTTGCCCGAGCCGCAACGTGGCATTGTCGCGGGCTTGGTTTCGCCGCTGCTGTACTTTCGGGTCGGTGGGTCGCAGGCCGCACGGCTGTTGCTCTCGGCGGCGACGATCGACGCGGTCGAGGCGCAGCGGATCGGCTTGTTTCACGAAGTCGCGCCGAGCGATCAACTCAGCTCGCGCGTCGCGGCCTTGTGCGAACAGTGCGCCAAATCAGCGCCTGAGGCGCTGCAACTGACCAAACGCATGCTCAATGAGACGATCGGCGAATCGCTGACGACATTATTGACCGACGGCGCGGCGGTGAGCGCCACAGCTCGCACGACCGAAGCGGCTCAAGAAGGGTTGGCTGCGTTCATTGAGAAACGCGAGCCGAAATGGAATTGAGATAGCGACCAACTCGACATCCTTGGAGCGACTCCGATGACTAGCAGTTTGATGCTCTGCTTGGCACTGACCCTGCCGGGGGCTGATCCGCAATTGACTCCAGCCAAGCAAGCTGCGGTCGCGGCGGTGGACGAGCGAGCCGCGATGATCACCGACTTGGGTAAGAAAGTGTGGGAGTTCGCCGAGTTAGCGTTTCAGGAACACAAGTCGTCGGCACTGTTGGCCGATGCGCTCGAACGCGAAGGGTTCAAGGTCACGCGCGGCGTGGCGACGATGCCGACCGCGTTTGTCGCCGAGTACGGATCGGGCAAGCCCGTCGTGGCCATCTTGGCCGAGTACGACGCTCTGCCCGGTCTGTCGCAAGCCGCGGTCCCCCAGCAACAACCGCTCCCCACCTCGCGCGCGGGTCACGGCTGTGGGCACAACTTGTTCGGCGCGGCGAGCACCGGCGCGGCGCTGGCCGTCAAGCACGTCCTGGCCGATCGCAAGCTGAGCGGCACCGTGCGGTTGTACGGTTGTCCGGCCGAGGAAGGGGGCAGCGGCAAGGTGTATCTCGTCCGCGAGGGTTTGATGAAGGATGTCGACGTTGCGTTTCATTGGCATCCCGGCTCGGGCAACTCGGCGGCTATGAAGTCGTCGCTGGCCGTGATCCGCTTTCGCGTGCGCTTCACGGGCAAGGCGGCTCACGCAGCCGGTTCGCCCCAGAAAGGCCGTAGTGCTCTCGATGGTATCGAGTTAATGAACGTCGGAGTCAACTATCTGCGCGAGCACGTTCCCACCGACAGTCGCATTCACTACGTCATCACCAATGGCGGCGGACGACCCAATATCGTTCCCGAGCATGCCGAGTCGTGGTACTACATTCGTTCGCCGAAGATGACCGACGCGGCGTTGATCTTCGAACGGGTCAAGAAGATCGCTCAAGGGGCGGCGCTGATGAGCGAGACGCAACAAGAGGTCCACATGGTCACGGGCAGCTACGAGATTCTTGAGAACGAACCGCTCGCCAAGCTGATGGACGCCAATCTCCGCGCGATCGGCGCGCCGCAGTTCACCGACGACGAAATCAAGTTCGCCACCGAGCTGCGGCAGAACATCGGCGTTAACGAGGGACGCGACACCACGCTCGGGGCGCTCGACACGACGATCGGCAATTTCACCTCGGACGTGACCAACGGTTCGACCGACGTGGGCGATGTGTCGTGGGTCGTGCCGACGACCGGCTTGTCGATCGCGACGAGTGCCCGGGGCGTGCCGGGACACAGTTGGTCGACGGTGGCCTGTGCCGGCTCGCCAATCGGCACGCGTGGCTCGATCGTCGCGGCCAAAGTCCTCGCCACGACGACGCTCGACATTTTCGAACAGCCCGAGCGCGTCGCCGCCGCGAAAGCCGACTTCGAGCGTCGCAAAGGGACGGTCGTTTACAAAGTGCTGCTTCCCCCGGGGCCCGCACCCACGCGGTTGGATGATCTTAACTGACGCGCCTATCCGTACCACGGGCTTCCAGCCCGTGTGCTGTGCTCTCTGAATCGGCAGCGTTGGCCAGTTGCGGGCGTATTAGTGAAGGACCAGTAACTTGATGTACCGCATCCCCTTAGTGTTCGCGCCTCAGCCAGAGTTTGGCTACACCGTAACATCTCCCGCGCTCCCAGAACTGCTTACCGAAGGCGATAGCCTGGAGGAAGCCCAAGCCAATGTCCGCGATGCGTTTGAAGCCGTGGTAGAACTGTATGCCGAGCAAGGGCGGTCGTTGCCCGCGGCTATCTCATTGCCCGCAGCCGGTGAGTTGTTGTGGACCGAAGCTCTGGTGGGGAGCCCATGACCTATCGCGAGGTGGCCGCAAGCTGGCTGCGTTGGGGTGCACGGGATCAGCGCGATTCCAGTCCGCGATGGCGCGTAACGTTTGTCGGATTAGCCCGCGGGTTTCTCGCCTTCGGGAAGTAATTGTACCAAGTCGGTCTCCGAAAATGCATTGACGTGAGGAAAATCAATGTTGTGGCGACGTAGAACATCCTGATAGTGCAATAGACGACCAATGAGGGCATTGTTCAGTTCTTGGATGTCCCATAACACGTCTTCATCGTCAATTTCGGTTGAGCGAGCAAATTCGGTAATGCGATTCGCCATTCGGCAGAGTGTCGCGAGAGAATCTCCTTGGATGACACAACCGGGATAATGGCGGCCCGGTGGCTTCATCACCGCAAAATTTGAATCGTGTGCAAATACTTCGATCGCTTCGATATCCATAGATGAAGCAACAGCAAGGCAAGCGTGTTATGTTCGGCGAAGAAATAACCGCACGGTGGCAACCTACTCCTTCACCCGTTCCAAGTACTCTTCCGTGCGGGTGTCGATCTTCAACAAATCGCCGGTCTCGATGAAGGCGGGGACCGTGATCTTGGCACCGGTCTCCATGTCGACGACTTTCGTCAAGCGCGTGGCGGTGTCGCCACGGGTGGCGGGCTCGGCGTATTCGACGCGCAGAACCACTTGCTTCGGCGGCTCGAAACTGATCGGCCGATCGTTGAACGTCAACATGCTGCAGTTCATGCCTTCCTTCAAGAACTTCCAACCTTCGTCGACCTGCTCTTTCGACAGCTCGTATTGCTCGAACGACTTGTTGTCCATGAACACGAAGTTCTCGCCCTGGCGGTACAGGTACTGCACTTCGAGCTCACTAACGTCGGCCGCCTCGAGCGAGTCGCCACCCTTGTAGGTCCGTTCGAGCTGCGTGTTGCGGATCAGATTGCGCATCTTGCATTTGTACAACGCGTTCCCCTTGCCAGGCTTGACGAAGTTGCACTCGATCATCAAGTACGGCTCACCGTCGATTTGGATCTTGATGCCCTTCTTGAACTCGCTGGTGTTGTACGTGGCCACGGCAGGTTTCCTCGTTCTTCGACTAAGTTTTAGTGTATGCTGTCACAGACGCGGGCTCGTCGCACGGACGAAGCACGCGTCGTAAAATTCTCGTTCAGCGGCTAGGACCGTGTGTCCTTAGCCCATTTCCATCGTTCCTGTTTTCGTCGTTCGGCCATCGTGATCCAGCCCAGCGTTAGTAGCGTCGCCACGAACCAGCTCCCGACGAATCGGGAAGCCGTGTCCGCGGATCGGGACTCGACCGTCGCTGGCGGACCACGCCCTGTCGCTGGCGAGTCACAGCCCGTCGTTCGCTGGCAGCACGCGCTCAAAACGGCGGTACGCGACGCGGCGACGTTGTGTCGGCTACTCGAATTGCCGCCAGCTTGGGCTGATTCAGCCGGGGCTGAGACAACCTTGGCCGACGATTCGCTACCGGCGGGAACGACGAATCCGACCGGAAATGCGTTCCCGGTCTTCGCCCCGCTGGCATACGTCGCCCGGATGAGACCAGGCGATCCGAGCGATCCGCTGCTGCGACAGGTGTTGCCGCTGCGGGCCGAGAGGGACCCGACGCCGGGTTACTCGACCGATCCGGTCGGTGATTTGGCGGCCCAGCGCGAGGCGGGCCTGCTGCAAAAGTATTCCGGCCGGGCACTTATGGTAACAACCGGAGCCTGCGCCGTCCATTGCCGTTACTGTTTCCGGCGGCACTTTCCCTACAGCGACGCCCCGAAATCGCTCGCCGATTGGCAGCCGGCACTCGATCGCGTGGCGGCCGACGCTAGCATCCGCGAAATCATCCTCAGCGGGGGCGATCCCCTGACGCTGCCCGACGGGCAATTGGGCGAGCTTGTCGGACGCATCGCGGCGATTCCGCACGTCCAGCGGCTGCGGATTCATACCCGGCTGCCGATCGTGATTCCGCAACGAGTCACGCCCGAGCTGCTCGGTTGGCTGCGGGGCACGCGGCTCACGCCGATCATGGTCGTGCATGCGAATCATGCCCAAGAGCTCGACCCCGCCACGGCATTTGCACTGAGTCAGTTGGTCGACGCCGGCGTACCGGTGCTCAACCAAGCCGTGCTGCTCCGCGGCGTGAACGACACCGTCGAGGCGCTCGCCGCATTGTGCGAACAGCTCGTCGACCTGCGGGTGATGCCGTACTACCTGCATCAGCTTGATCGCGTCGCGGGGGCGGCTCATTTCGAGGTGCCCGAGACCGAGGGGCTACGGCTCATCGAGCAACTGCGCTCACGGCTACCCGGCTACGCCGTCCCGCGGTACGTGCGTGAGGTTGAGGGCGAGACGAGCAAGCTGCCGGTGAGTGGAGGGCAGTAGGCAGTAGGCAGTAGCCAGAGGGCGGTAGGCGGTTGGGAGAGATTCAAATGAATTGCCCGTGGCGGCGCTTGATCGCCCTCGATTTGTCTGTATGAGCGTTCGAAAAGCATTCGTTCGCCTCTCGAACTGCCCACTGCCTACCGCCTACTTCCCTCCGCCCTCCGCCTACTTCGGCCCCTTCGGATGCGGCTTAGGCGCAAAGACCAACACCGTCGCGGCACCGGCTACGACGACAATCAATCCGGCGTAGAAGAACGGGCTGATCTCGCCGACGTTCTTGGCCGTGGCGATCGAGACCAGCGTGTTGATCACCGGCGCGCCGCCGAAGACGAGCGGCATGACAAACACCGGCTTGCCGCCATACGTGAACGCCAAGATGATGCCGAGCGCGCCGAATGCACCGGCCGCGCCACCGGCCAGGCTCCAGGCGATGCCCGGGGTCGTCGGTTCGCCGTGATCGCCCAGCGCGCCACGCAGCGCGAGCGGCACAATCACCGCGATCAAGAAGTACGCCAGCCCGACGCAGATGAGCGGGCGGAGCCGGCTCCCCTGCATCAGCATTTGTCCCTTGTGCAACACGGGGCCATACGCACCCCACGAGAACGCCGTCAAAGCCACGAACGACAACACCTTGAGCAGGGTTCCCATCTCGACGCTCTCGGGCCCCTTGGCAACGGGGTTGAACACCAGTACCGTCGCGGCCCCGGCGATCACGAGGATCAACCCGGCGTAGAACAACGCACCGGCCTCGCCGAACGATTTGCTCATGCTCATCGTGGTAAACGTATTCACGACCGGCGCCGCGCCGAAGACGAGCGGCATGACATAAATCGTGGCCGAACTACCGCCGGTGTTCAGGGCCAAGATCACGCCCAGAGCGCCGACCGCACCGAGGGCACCGGCGATGAAACTCCAGATCGTGCCCGCGGTGGTCCATTTGCCTTGTTCGCCGCGCATCCACAGAGCGATCACCGGCACGAGCACCGCAATCAGAAAGTATGACACGCCGACGCAGATGAATGGCAGCAGGTGACTTCCGCCCATCCCTTGGCCACCCCAACGAATGAGCGGCCCGTAAACTCCCCAAGAAACCGCGGTCAGGGCAATCGAGGCGAGGACGAAAGCAAAATTCTGCATGGTGTCGGTTCGATGCGGGTAAGAGGAAAGCGGACGGCGAACCCCGGGGGGAGTCGATCCGGTTGGATTGGCAGTTTAACACGCTGCCATTGGCGAAGTAAACCTAGCGAAGAGCGGTGGTGGTGACCCGTTTGGAACGAAGTGTAGGAATGCTTGGTGACCGAGTCGCGTGCTATGTCTTCGTCCGGTTGGTCATGTATCCTGGTGAAAAGACAACGGTGAATCGCTCCCGCGTTCGCCCCTGCGGCTGGACGTTCATCGGTTGCTGTGACCGCGCTGGATCCAATTGACCCGAACTTGGTGGCATTAGAGATATGAATGGCATGCGTCGTGTAAACCTGCTGGCTGCTTTGCTGTCGGCCTGCTTCGTGTCGTACGTTACGGCGGCGCCACCGTTGGCTGTTGCGCGGTTTAGTGCGAGCCAAGCCCGGGGGCATCAAGCCGCTTGGGCCGAGCACCTGCGGCAACCGGTCGAGCAGACGAACTCGCTGGGGATGAAGCTCGTGCTGATCCCGCCCGGCGAGTTTCTCATGGGCGGATCGCCGGAAACACTCGCTGCAACCGCGGCTTGGGCCGATACCAAACGGCAAGCGCCCTCCGGCGCCGAGCGTCGGCGGATTGAAGTCGACGAGCAACCGCAACATCGCGTGCGGATCACGCAACCGTTTCGCATCGGGGCCACCGAGGTGACCATCGGCCAGTTTCGTCGCTTTGTCGAGGCGACGCGGTACGTCACCGAGACCGAACGGTTTGGCGGCGGCAACTCGGGCATTGCGAACGAAACGAATCCCGACAAACTCAAGGCCGTCTGGCACAGCCCAGGTTACAAAGTGACCGACGACACGCCGGTGACGCAGATCACATGGAACGACATGATCACGTTCTGCAATTGGCTCAGCGAGCAGGAGCAACGCCCCGTCTGTTACCGCCGCGACGAGCAGCAAGCGTTTCAACGACTGGCCACGGGCAACGGCTATCGCTTGCCCACCGAGGCCGAGTGGGAATACTGCTGCCGAGCCGGCACGACCACGCAGTACTGGTTCGGCGACGATCGCAAGGCGTTGGCCGAGCACGCTTGGTTCGAGGACAACGCCGACCATCTCGGGGCTCAGCCCGTGGGCCGCAAGTCGGCCAATCCGTTTGGCTTACACGACATGGCGGGCAATGTCTGGGAACGCTGCCAAGATTGGCATGATGCGACGTGGTACGGCCGCAGTCCGAGCGACGATCCGCAGGGGCCCGCGAGCGGCGGCACCAAGGTGGTGCGCGGCGGAGCGTGGCACTACTTTGATCTGCACTGCCGCAGCGCGTATCGCAATCATTACAAGCTCATCTCCCGCACCGGCAACACGGGCTTTCGTGTCGTGCGCGGGTTGTGATGATGCGTCCCTTCGCCAGACCACGAACCGGCAACTGCCACAGCCATCTCACAGGTGACGATCTTTACTCGCCGCGCCGGACAAGATAGCGCCACCGATCCAAGTCATCGATCCCGCAGCAGAAAACATCACAGCCTCTGAGCGTGATGGATACTCTTTTTCCGCCGGTCATCACGCTACTTCAAATCTTCGATCCGCACGCCAGCCGCTTTGAGCGCGGGGAGTTGATCTTTCTTGGCGGCATCCGACAGCGGGTTGCCGTCCAGGTAAACGCGCACGAACGGTGCGAAGCGCTTGTCACCGGCGGCGTCGGCCTTGGCCGCGGTCAAGAAGGGGCCGAGATCGGTGATCTTGTTCCGCTCGATCAGCAGCAGATTTTGCGGCGGATTCTTCGCAATCGGGCTGAGGTCGGCGATCTGGTTGTCACTCAGTTTGAGCAGCATCAGCCACTTCAGACCGGTGATCGGCCCCGCGTTGCTGATCTTGTTGCGAGCGAGGTCCAACGATGACAGCTTCGCCAAACCCGTAACCGCGCCGATGTCGGCGATTTGATTCCCGGACATGTACACGGCCGACAGTTTGGTCAGTTCTTTGAGCGGGCCAATGTCGGCAAATTGGTTGTCCGACAGTTCGATGTACTGCAAGCCCTTCAGTTGAGCGAGCACACCGATGTCCTTGATCTTGTTGCGCGACAAGTCGAGCGACTGAATGTTGGTGAGCGCCTTGAGCGGCCCGAGGTCGCTGATCTCGTTACCGGCCAAGTCGACTTGCAGCGTGTTGGTACACTTCTCCAAACCCGCGAGGCTCTTGATCCCCTTGTTCTTGCCTTGCAGCACGAAGATCTTGCGGAGGTCATCTTCGTTGAGCGGCTTGCTCGGATCTTGCTTGTCGAACAAATAGCTACGCACGACCAACTCGAGGTTCTTGTCGGCGAACGTCACCGTAGCCGGCGCGGGTGGCATCGGCGCGGGCTTTTTCTCCTCGGCCTTCTTGTCGGTCTTGGCCGGCTCGGGTTTCTTCTCGGCCGGTTTGTCGGCAGGCTTCTTGGGTTCTTCTTTCTTGGCCACTTCCTTCTTGGGCTCGGCGGGTTTGTCAGCCTGTTTCGCGGCCGGCTTGGCGTCAGCCGCCCTCTTGTCGTCCTTCTTATCTTCCGCGCCGACCCAAGGCACCAAAGCCACGAACAACAACCACAGGGTGACCGGCGAGACGAGACGGCGGGACATAACAGACTCCGAAAGAATGGACTGGCGACGAAGCGTGTTCCGGGCAGGAAACAGGGAACACCGGGTGGGCGAGTTGGCTATTGTAGTTTCCGCGTAGCGAGACTCAACCGATGGGCCGCGATTCACGCGGCGGAGGTCGGGGAGTCGCCGGGCGTAGCCGAATTCGCCAGAATTCGGGTGCGTGTAGGGGACGGAAGCCCCGAACTCTGGCGAGTTCGGCTACGCTGCCCATTCCGGCAAGGTGCCATTCTGGCAGTCTCGGACACCTGGGAGTCTTGGCTGACATAACGACGTGCACGTCGCCCTAAGCCATTTATTCCGAAAGCCTTACAGTCGCGACAGCTGCCTTGGCACGCCACGTGCTTAACGAGGGGGTGGAATGTTGTTTCCAGAGCCAGCTTGGCAGTAGGCCGGGCTGTGGCATGCGGCTGGGCTGTTTCAAACAGTCGTGGTGTCGCTTGCCAAGCTTTCGGTCCGCCGAGTTGCCGACTCGTTCCGACCAGCCAAACCATCCCCCCTAAGACAGTTTTGGAGGAGGCGATTTAATCATGGCCGTTGCCACGAAAGAGAAGAAGAAGTCGAACACGAACCTGAAGCTCCAACCCCTGGGCGATCGCGTGGTCGTCGAGCGTGAGGAGGCCGAAGAGCGCACCGCTGGCGGCATCGTGCTGCCCGATTCGGCGAAGGACAAGCCCGCCCGTGGCACGATCGTGAGCGTTGGCGATGGCCGCACGCTCGACAACGGCAGCAAAGCCCCGTTGCAAGTCAAGGTTGGCGATCGCGTGCTGTTCAGCAGCTACGCTGGCGACGCCTTCAAGGTCGGCGATCAAGAATTGTTGCTGATGCGCGAAGAGGACATCCTCGCGGTCATCACCGGCTAGTTGCTTAGCGACGAGGCTCGTAGCCCACCATCACTGTTGACGTGAGCGTTCGTTCGCCGCGTCTTCTTGTCATAACGCACACTCATTCAACACATACTGGATCAGGAGATTATTCCTCATGGCCAAAACGATTGCTTTTGACCAGGAAGCCCGCGAGGCGATTCGCCGCGGTGTTTCCAAGCTCGCCCGAGCCGTCAAGGTGACGCTCGGTCCCAAGGGCCGCAATGTGATTTTGCAAAAGAGCTTTGGCTCGCCGACCGTAACCAAAGACGGTGTGACGGTCGCCAAGGAAATCGACCTCGAAGACGTCTACGAGAACATGGGCGCTCGCATGGTGCGTGAAGTCGCCAGCAAGACCAGCGACGTGGCCGGCGACGGCACCACGACCGCTACGGTCATGGCCGAGGCGATTTTCAACGAAGGTCTCAAGGCGGTTGTGGCGGGCGTCAACCCGTTGCACCTCAAGCAAGGGATCGAAAAGGCGGTCGAAGACATCACCGCCAAGCTCAAAGAGTTGAGCATCTCGATCAAGAGCAAGAAGGAAATGGCCCAAGTCGCCACCGTGGCCAGCAACAACGACACCGAAATCGGTGAGCTGCTCGCCGGTGCGATGGACAAGGTCGGCAAGGATGGCGTGATCACGGTCGACGAGAGCAAGAGCCTCAAGACCGAGGTCGAATGGGTCGAAGGCATGCAGTTCGATCGCGGCTATCTGTCGCCGTACTTCGTGACCGACTCGCAAAAGATGGAGTGCGTGCTCGAAGATTGCTACATCCTCGTGTTCGAGAAGAAGATCGCGAACATCAAGGAACTCGTGCCGGTGCTCGAAGCCGTCGTCAACGCCGGCAAGCCGTTGTTGATCGTCGCTGAAGACGTCGAAGGCGAAGCCCTCGCGACGCTCGTGATCAACAAGCTCCGCGGCACGTTCAAGTGCTGTGCAGTTAAGGCCCCCGGCTACGGCGATCGTCGCAAGGCGATGCTCGAAGACCTCGCGATCCTGACCGGTGGCACCGCCGTGTTCGACAGTCTCGGTATCAAGCTCGAGAGCTTGCCGCTGACCGATCTCGGTCGGGCCAAGCGCGTCGTGGTCGACAAGGACAACACGACCGTGATCGAAGGCGCCGGCAAGAGCGCCGACATCAAGGCTCGCATCGATCAGATCCGTCGTGAGATCTCGGGTTCGACCAGCGATTACGATCGCGAGAAGCTCGAAGAGCGTCTGGCGAAGTTGTCGGGTGGCGTGGCCAAGGTCAACGTCGGTGCCGCGACCGAGAGCGAGATGAAAGAGAAGAAGGCTCGCGTCGAAGACGCTTTGCACGCGACTCGCGCCGCGGTTGCCGAAGGCATTCTGCCGGGCGGTGGTGTGGCTTTGTTGCGGGCCTCGTCGCAAGTCTCGCCCAAGGGCCTGACCCAAGACCAAGAGGTCGGTTACAACATCATCGTGCGTGCGTGCCGCGCTCCGGTCACCCAAATCTCGAGCAACGCCGGCCAAGACGGCTCGGTCGTGTGCGAGAAGGTGCTCGAAGGCAAGGGTAACTTCGGTTACAACGCCGCGACGGATGTGTACGAAGACCTCGTCAAGGCCGGCATCATCGACCCGACCAAGGTGACCCGCACGGCCTTGCAAAACGCCGCCAGCGTGTCGATCTTGTTGCTCACCAGCGACGCCTTGATCGCCGAGAAGCCGAAGGAAGAGAAGAAGGGTGGCCACGGCGGTCACGACATGTACTAAGCCCGCGACGAGTTCGCGAGTTCCCTACGAAACCGAACCCCGGTGGTCACCCGATCACCGGGGTTTTTTCGTATCACGTTCAACCGCGTCACACGACGTATTTCCCCAACAACTTTCCCTCTGCACCCGTAGCGCAGCTCGCTTGCGGTTTCGCGCTCACTTACCCCGCACTCGCTACCTGCCGAATATCCGCCACCAGCATATCGACATCGGCGTCGGTCGTGTCCCATGAGCACATCAAACGTGCTCCGCCGGCGGCGATGAAGTTGTAGAATCGCCAGCCGCGCTCCCGCAGCGTCTCGTGCCAGTCGAGCGGCATTTCGATGAACACGCTGTTCGCCTGCGGTACAGCCAGCAGCGTGACTCCCGGCACGGATTGCAATGACCGATACAAGTGCTGCGCCCGGGCGTTGGCCGACGCGGCGTGGGTCAGCCACGCGCCGGTTTCGATCATGCCAACCCACGGAGCCGAGATGAACCGCATCTTCGAGGCGAGTTGGCCCGCTTGTTTGCAGCGATATTCGAACTCGGCGGCCATATCCTTGTGAAAGAACACCACCGCTTCGCCCACGGGCAGACCGTTTTTCGTGCCGCCAAAGCAGAGCACGTCGACGCCCACTTTCCAGGTAATCTCTTTGGGTGCGACATCAAGCGACGCCACGGCGTTGGCAAACCGCGCCCCGTCCATGTGCACGCGCAGATGGTGTCGCTTGGCCGCCTCGCTGAGCGCGTCGAGTTCGTCGATCGTGTACACGGTCCCCATCTCGGTGGCTTGCGTGATCGACAGCACGCGCGGCTTCGGATAATGAATGTCCTTGCGGCGGGTCACCATCGAGCCGACCCCCTTGGGATCGATTTTGCCGTCCGGTCCGTCGACCGTGAGGATCTTCGTGCCGTTGGAGAAGAACTCCGGCCCGCCGCATTCGTCGGTCTCGACATGGGCCAATTGATGGCAAATCACGCTGTGATACGACTGGCACAGGTGCGCGATCACCATCGAGTTGGCCGCGGTGCCGTTGAAGCAAAAGAAGACTTCGCAGTCGATCTCGAACAGGTCGCGGAGCAAATCGCTCGCCCGGGTCGTCCACGGGTCGTCGCCATAGGCCATCACGTGCCCCTGGTTGGCCTGTTGCAGCGAGTTCCACGCCTCGGGGCAAATCCCCGCGTAGTTGTCGCTGGCAAATTGACGACGGTCAAACGGCTTCGGCGGGTGACGCATAAATTTTTCCGGTAACTAACTGGGAGGAGAATGGCACCACGGAGAAAATGCGAGTTCTTGGTTCTTGGTGCTTAGTGCTTGGTTGAAGAGAACCGCCGTAAGTGTTTCGAGAAGGACTCGCAAGTTCTTGAGCGAACCACCAAGCACCAAGAACTAAGCACCAAGCACATCGTCTGCTTTCTCCGTGTCTCCGTGGTGAACTCTCCCGCATTTCTAACAAACTATCGGGTCCTTATCCTAACGCTCGGCCCACGATCAACACCAGTCCTGAGAACCTAGCAGACCAGCTTGAAGCGATCGGCAATATGGGCGATGATCGATGTTCGTACCGACAATCGCGGACTCCGGCGAGTTCGCGCACCTTGGCAGGATGGCACGCACCTCGTGAATCAGATCGCTCAACTCTTGCAGCAGGGGTCAGAACTGCATCGCGTCGGCCGTTTTGGCGAGGCCGAGCGTTGTTACCGCCGGGTCCTGGAACTCGACATCCGCAACGCCGATGCCTGGAATTTGCTGGGCATGATCGCCGAACGGGCCGGGCGGTTCGATGCCGCGGTCGATTGCATCCGCCACGCGATCGAGTTGCAGCCGAATAACCCCAGCTATCTCAACAATCTCGGTACGATCTTCGAAGGCGAAGTCCATTACGACAACGCGATCGCCTGCTTTCGCGAAGCGATCCGCATTCGGCCCAACTACGCGACGGCGTACTGCAATCTCGGCGAAGTCTACAAAGCCAAGGGGGATGTCCACCAAGCGATCGATTGTTACCGCGAGGCGCTGGCGTTCGATCCGTATTTCTTCGCTTGTCGCAGCAATCTGCTGATGGTGCTCAACTACAATCCCGAGATCACCCCGGCGATGATCTTCGAGGAGCATTGCCGCTGGGGAACCTTGAAGCGACTCGTCTCGCCGCCGCCGATCACGGGCCACCGCAATCGCCGCGATCCCGACCGTCGACTGCGCATCGGCTATGTCTCGCCCGACCTGCGCAAGCATGCCGTCGCCCGGTTCTTCGAGCCGGTGTTGCGTCACCACGATCGCAGCCAGTTCTCAGTTCATCTCTATGCCGAGATCCCCGGCATGGACGCGGTCAGCGAACGCTTCAAGTCGCTCGCTCAAGGCTGGCAACAGACCGTCATGCTGTCGACCGATCAGGCCGCGCAGCAGGTCATGAACGATGAGATCGATATCCTCGTCGATCTGGCCGGCCACACGCGTCACAACCGGCTCGATATTTTTGTCCGTCGTCCCGCTCCAGTGCAGGTCACGTATCTCGGCTACTCAAACACCAGCGGCATCGACACGATCGACTACCGCGTGTCGGATGCAACGCTCGATCCGCCCGAGGAACGCTTGCCGATGACCGAGCAGGTGCTACGGATCGACGGTTCGTTTGCCTGTTTCGAACCGCCCGACAATTCGCCGCCGGTCTCGCCGTTGCCGATGAGATCGCGTGGCTACATTACCTTTGGCTCGCATCATCCGACGATCAAGCTGAACGACCACGTGCTGAAACTATGGCGACGGGTGCTTGAGGCGATCCCGACCGCGCGGCTGCTCTTCTTCCGCAATCAGTTTCGCGACGACGTGGCGCGTGAGTTCCGCGAGCGGTTGGCGACGCTGGGTTACCCGCTCGATAGGGTCGACATCCGCTGTCCGACCGACAAAGAGGACAGCTATCTCAAGCTGTTCGATGAGATCGACGTGGTGTTCGACACGTTCCCGTTCAACAGCCACACGATGACGTGCGAGGCGCTGTGGATGGGCGTGCCGCTCGTGACACTCTACGGCGATCGGCCCACGTCGCGGCTGTCGACCAGCGTGTTGCGGCAGTTGCAGTTGCCCGAGTTGACCGCCGACACGCTCGACGGTTACGTCGCCGCCTGCCGACAGATCGCGAGCAACGTGGATCGGCTGGCCGAATTGCGGCGCACGATGCGTGAACGGATGCGTGAGCGGCTTTGCGACGGAGCGACGTTCACGCGGCAGTTAGAGGCGTTGTATCGGCAGATGTGGAGGCGATGGTGCGGAGGCGGGGGTGGGGGAAGGTGAGTAAGTGAGTAAGTGGGGTCCAAGATCGGAACGTGGGCGGCGAATACACTACGGTGTGGTGCGGTTCGGTGTGGGAATCTTGTAGCGAGGCAATCCTATGGAAGAATTAATCAACGCGGCTCCGTCGATCGCTTTGGGAGTCGGTCTTGCGGCGGCGTGCGGCTTTCGGGTGTTTGTGCCGCTGCTGGGTGTAAGCGGGGCGGCGCTCTACGATCTGATTCCGGTCACCCCCGGCATGGCGTGGCTCGACTCCTGGCCGGCGTTCTACTGCCTGCTGGCCGCGACGATCGTCGAGGTGGCGGCGTACTACATTCCCTGGGTCGACAACGCCCTCGATTCGCTCGCCAGTCCCGCCGCAGTTGTCGCGGGCACGCTGCTGGCCGCGGCCGTGTTCACCGATTTGCCGCCCATGTGGCGTTGGTCGCTGGCGCTGATCGCCGGTGGCGGCGCGGCCGGAACCGTGCAGGCGACCACGACGGCGGCGCGGGGTGTGTCGACCGTGGCGACCGCGGGCATGGGCAATTTTCTGGTCTCGACCAGCGAGTTGTTTTTGGCCGTGGTCACCACCGTGGTCTCGATCGTCGCGCCGTTTGTGGCTATCGTACTGTTGATCGTGATGGGGCTGTCCGTAATTCGCTGGGTCTTTTTCCGCCGGCGACCCGTGACCGTCCGCTGCTGACTTTCTCTGACCGCTCAATACCCCGACCACCATGCTCGATCTCACTTGGCCGCGTGTCGGGCGTTTTCTCGTAACCCTGGCTTGGCTCGTCTCGAGCGTCAAGAGCTATGCCCAGGGAACTCGCGCCGACTATGATCGCGCTGCCACGCTACGCAAAGCGAGCGAGCAAGCCGTGTTTCGCGACTCGGTGCAACCCCAGTGGCTCGGGCCGAACGAGTTTTGGTATCGCGTCGCCACCGGTCGCCAGCGGCATGAGTTCGTGCGGGTCGACGCCACGACAGGAACCCGCGAGCCGCTTGTCGATCATGCCCGACTGGCGGGCGTGTTGAGCGACAAGCTTGGGCGAGCCATCGAGGCCGACGCCTTACCGCTGAATCAGCTGGTCGTGGAACGTGAACCGTCGCGCATCCGCTTCAGTGCCGATCGCCGCCGTTGGCAATGCGATTTGAACACGTACGAAGTGATCGAACTCAAGAGCGACGCAACGGCCGCGGAGTCGTTGCCCGCGCTCGACGCCATACCCTCGGCCAGTCGCGCGACCGGTGGCGACTCGGAGATCACGTTCGTGAACCAAGCGGCGCAAGAGTTGCGACTTTACTGGCGAAACCTCGACGGGCGGCGCGTGGCATATGGAACCATCGCGGCCGGGGCCGAGCGTCGACAACATACGTTTGCCGGGCATGCTTGGGAAGTTACCGACCTCGACCATCGTCCCTGGGTCGGGTTCGTCGCGGGGATCGAGCCAGTCCGAGCGCTGATCCCGCCGGACCGCCGCATTGCCGACAAGCCGCAGAACACACCACGCTCAACCGATCCGCATCGTTCGCCGGATGGCCGGTACTCGGTCCGCTTTCGCGATCACAACGTTGTCTTGGTCTCACAGGCCGATGGCGCTATGCCAGCCGGGGACGAGACGCTCACCCGCGATGGCAAGCTGGACGATGCTTATCAAGGGCCGGTGCTTTGGTCGCCGGACTCGAAGCAGTTCGTCGTCCGGCAGATTCGCCCGCCGCAGACGCACAAGGTGCATATCGTCGAGTCTTCGCCCGCGGATCAGTTGCAACCGAAGCTCATCACGCTCGACTATCTCAAGCCGGGTGATCGGATCGCGCATCCCCGGCCGCGATTGTTCGACGTGGCCAGCAAACAATCCGTGAGCATCGACGAGAGCCAGTTCGCCAATCCCTGGAGCATCGACGATCTGCGTTGGGATCGCGACTCGCGCCGGTTTACGTTCCTATACAATCAGCGCGGCCATCAGGTGTTGCGCGTGCTCGCCGTCGACAACGCGGGCCGCGTCACGACGATCGTCGAGGAACGCTCGCCGACGTTCATCGACTACAACGCGAAGCGCTATCTCCACCGACTCGACGAAACACGCGAGTTGTTGTGGATGTCGGAACGCGACGGTTGGAATCATTTGTGGCTTTACGATGCCGAGCGCGGCCAAGTCAAGCACGCCGTGACGCATGGCTCGTGGGTTGTGCGGCGCGTCGAGCATGTCGACGAGACGCGGCGACAAGTGTGGTTTCTGGCAGGTGGAGTGCGGCCCGAGCAGGATCCGTATTACCTCCATCTCTGCCGCGTGAATTTCGATGGCACCGGGCTCGTCGTGCTCACCGCGGGCGACGGCACGCACGAAGTCAGCTTCTCACCCCAGCGTGATTGGTTTATCGACAAGTGGTCGCGCGTCGATCAGCCACCGATCACCGAACTGCGTCGAGCCAGCGACGGTCAATTGGTCTGCGAACTTGAACGGGCCGACGCTCAATCGCTGCTGGCCACGGGCTGGACGATGCCCGAGCGGTTCGTGGCCCCCGGTCGCGACGGCGAGACCGACATCCACGGCATCATCATTCGGCCGGCGAACTTTGATCCGTCCAAGCGTTATCCGGTGGTCGAGCAAATCTACGCCGGACCGCATGGCGCGCATGTCCCCAAAGCCTTCGGCACGTTAACGAATCAACACTTCATGGCGGAGCTCGGGTTCATCCTCGTGCAGATCGACGGCATGGGGACGAATTGGCGTAGCAAGAAGTTCCATGACGTTTGTTGGCAAAATCTGGCCGACGCCGGGTTTCCCGATCGGATCGCGTGGCTCAAGCAGGCCGCCAAGTCGCGCCCCTGGATGGATCTTGATCGTGTCGGCATTTATGGCGGCAGCGCCGGTGGGCAGAATGCCATGCGAGCGCTCATCGATCATCACGCGTTCTACAAGGTCGCGGTGGCCGACTGCGGCTGTCACGATAACCGAATGGACAAGATTTGGTGGAACGAGCTGTGGATGGGACATCCCGTGGGCCCGCACTACGCGGCGTCATCGAACGCCGAGCACGCCCACAAGCTGCAAGGGAAACTGCTGCTGATCGTCGGCGAGTTGGACCGCAACGTCGATCCCGCGTCGACGATGCAGGTGGTGCGTAAGTTGCAACAAGC
This sequence comes from Planctomycetaceae bacterium, assembly GCA_016794255.1. GTDB lineage: Bacteria > Planctomycetota > Planctomycetia > Pirellulales > PNKZ01 > JAEUIL01. The sequence continues at coordinate 17,467 of JAEUIL010000430.1, forward strand.
GGACAAAGATTTCGAGCTGCTCGTTATTGCCGGCGCGGGACACGGCGCTGCGGAGACACCGTACGGCAGCCGACGACGGGCCGATTTTCTGGTCCGGCATCTATGGGGTCGCGAACCCCGTGCGGAGTAACGATTCATGCGGCGTCTTCGAGAGCTCATCACCACGGTGTTCGTCCTGCTCGCCGCTGCGCAAGTCACGCCCTTGCTTAACGCTGCCGAGCCGACCATCGACACGACGCTCACCATCACGGCCATGGCACCGATCGTGCGTCGCGAGGGCATCACCGGCGCGGGATGGGGTCTGTTTCATCGGCAAAGCGACGACCCCACGACCGACTCGTTGCTGCGCGTCATCTACCCGAATCATCCCGACGATTGGGGCAAGTCGGGTGGCACCGGCTCAAGTTATTCGCGCGACGGGGGACGGACCTGGACGGTCGATCCCGACAATCGACCGCTCCCGGGCATGGTCGACATGTGGCAAGATCGCTTGAGCAGCGGCGAGTTGGTGACGTTCGGGCTGCGCAAGCTCGTAGACCGCGAGCAGGTCTTGGCCGCGGAACCGACGGCGAGTTTGTTCGAGTCGGGGCCTTATGCGATCGGCCGTTCGCAAGATCACGGCCAATCGTGGAGTTGGTCCGAGGCGATGATCCATTCGTCGCCCGAACATGGCGTGATTGCTCGACCTTTGCCGCATATTTTCGAGGTGGAACGAGGCACGTGGTTGATGCCCGCGTACTCGTGGAGTCGCACGGGGCACCGGACCTTGTTGCTCCGCTCGCTCGACCAAGGACGCAACTGGTCGGTCGCTGGCACGATCGCCACCGTCGCCGCGATCCGCGCCGCGGGCGTGACCGTCGCCACGCCGTGGCTCGAAACTGCGGTGACTGAGACGGCCGATGGCACGCTGCTGGCCGTGATGCGCACCGCCAGTAACGCACAAGGGGCGCTCGTCTCGGCACGGTCGGCCGATCACGGTGTCACGTGGTCGAACGTCGAGCGGGTGCTGACCGGCCCCGAGCGACGCGTCGCCGCAGGCAAACTCCCCAACTTGGTACGGCTGGCCAATGGTCCGTTGATCTTGCTCACCGCCCATTCCAAGAATCATTGTCGGCTGTATGTGTCGCACGATGGTTGTGGCCGGGCTTGGAGCGACGGGTTGATCGTGACCAGCGTGTCGGGCGGCAACACAAGTCTGACCATGCTCGACGAGAAACGCATCAGCATCGCCACGCCTGCCAACGGCCGTATCGATGCCTGGCAGGTGACTTACGAGCCCGCGACAGACATCAAGCCCGGCAGCGTTGAACCGCCGCGTGAGGTTCGTGTCGACAGCGAAAAGTCGCTCGTGACTTGGCAGCCCGGGGCGACCGATGTGGCGTTTCATCTCGTGCGTCCGGTGCTCGTGCAGACTCCGCCCGAGAACCGCGAGACTGAACGATTTGCGTATCTTCCCATCCGCACCAGCGACGCAACTCCGCGGATCGAATTGAATCGCGTTCTGATGTATGGTGCCAGCTATCGGATCGAAATAGTCAGCGTGACTCGCGACGGCCGTCGATCGTCCATCGCGACGAGCGCCGAGTTTGTCGCCGGTGTGAAGCCCGCGGTGTCGATGAAGTGAGCCCGAATGCTATGCCTGAGCCGATTGCGTATCTCAACGGTCAATTCATTCCGAACTCACAATGCGTGCTGCCGATCTACGACGCGGGGATCGTCATTGGCGCCGCGGTCACCGATCTGCTGCGGACATTCAACGGCCGGCCTTATGCGGCCCGTGAGCACGCCGAACGCTTTCTAGCCTCGGCCCGTTATGCGTATATCGATCTTGGTTTAACCGCCGCCGAGTTGCTCGCGATTGTCGATCGACTTGTCGAGCATAACCTGTCTGCCTGGCCGGGACGCGAATTGGGGCTGGTGTTTTACGCCACCGCCGGACAGTTTCCCGTTTATGCCGGCGCGGCGGGCATGGCCGGCGAACTGCGGCCGACCGTCTGCCTGCACACGTTTCCCCTTCCATTGAGTTTGTGGCGCGAGATGATTGCCGACGGTGTGCATGTCGTGACTCCTGCGCAGCGACACATTCACCCGGCCACGCTCAATAGCAAGATCAAACATCGCAACCGGCTGCACATGTGGATCGGTGACAAGCAAGCCAAGCTCGTCGATCCCAAGGCCGTTGGGTTGTATCTGGATCACGACGGCAATATCACTGAAACGGGCGGCTCGAATTTTTTGATCTACCAGCGGGGGCAGATCATTTCGCCACGT
>JAEUIL010000451.1 GCA_016794255.1 Planctomycetaceae bacterium
GTAAGTCTTCTCCAGATCGCACCGCGCGGGTTGATCCGTGACGCGGTTCTTGCGGACGCTTCTATCGGCACATGACTTGCCCCGCAGTCGGACAACTCGTCCCACATACATGGCGGTCTGCCATCGGGTGTCTTATGGTCCGCCGGGAACCACCTCCTCACCTAAGGAGAACTCACTCTATGTTTACGCGAACATTGCTCTCATTCGCAGGGGCGGTTGCGGTGACGCTCGCCAGCTTCCTGCCTAGCGTGACCCAAGCGGTGCCCGTCGCGCACAAGTTCAGTGACCTGAAATCGATTCAAGTCGAAAACGACAAAGGGGAGAAACTGGGCATGATTGAAGACTTGGTCTACGATCCGGCCACGGGCCAAATTCGTTATGCAGCCCTTGAGTTTGGCGGCTTCTTGGGCATCGGCGACAAGATCTTTGCGGTCCCCTGGCACGCTTTGAAGTCCAGCTTCGACTCGGTCAACAATCGCCATCGCCTCGTGATGCAGACCGATCGCAAGATGTTGGAAAAGTCGCCCGGCTTTGATCGCAAACATTGGCCCAACTTTGGCGATACGCAGTGGTCGCGTGAGGTGGACGAGTTCTACCCGGACCGTGTCCGTGCAGCCCGCGATCCGAATGCGACGAACAATCGTGATGCGAACAACGCAGCCGCAACTAACGCAATGGTCGCGCGGGCTTCGCAGCTCGTCGGTATGAACGTCCGCAACGATCGGGGCGAGAGCCTCGGCAGTGTGGATGATGCGGTGATCGATTTGGAACGTGGCAGTATTCGCTACGTGGCGATCTCCTACGGCGGTATTCTTGGCTTTGGTGACAAGCTGTTCGCCGTGCCGTACGAAGCGTTGAGCGCCGTTCGCGATCAGAATAGCGACAAATATCACATTGTCGTCCGGGCGGACAAAGAATCGCTCAAACAAACGCCGGGCTTCGATAAGGCTCACTGGCCCGACTTTGCTGATACGAATTGGGCCCGCGATATCGATCGTCATTATCGACGTGATAGCAGCCGTCGCGCCACAGCAACGACGACCGCGTTCAAATCGAGCAGCCTGATCGGCATGCGCGTCGAGAACGATCGTCACGAAGATCTCGGCAAGATCGACGATCTGGTCGTGGACGTGAAGACCGGCAAGATTCGCTATGCGGCGATTTCGTTTGGTGGCTTCTTGGGCCTCGGCAACAAGTTGTTTGCCGTGCCGTGGCAGTCGCTTAAGGTCCGTTACGATTCGGACTCGCAAGAGAATCGAGTGATGACGAACCTGGACAAAGCACGGCTCGAAAAGGCGCCGGGCTTTGACACGAATCATTGGCCCAACTTCGCTGATGCCGATTGGTCCAAGTCGGTTCATGAATACTTCGGTGCCAAGGGGCATCAGGACGAAGCGGGCTTCGGGCCGTTGGCGGTGCGAGTGAGTCAGATCGTCGGTCTACCCGTGCGCAACGAGCAACGTGAGAAGCTCGGCACCATCGACGAAGTGGTGCTCGACTTGCCCGGCGGCGAGATTCGCTACGCCGCGATGTCGTTCGGCGGTTTTCTCGGCATCGGCGACAAGCTGTTCGCGATTCCGTGGCGGCAAGTCATGATTCGGAGCGAGGCCAACTCGAACAACTACGAAGCGATTGTGAACGCGAACAAGCAGTTGCTTGAGAAAGCGCCGAGCTTCGACAAGAACAATTGGCCCGACTTCGGCGATCCAAATTGGTCGCACGACGTCGACCAATACTACCGCTTGGCTCAGTAACCTGATTGCCAAGTAAACATCTCGCGACGCCGCTGACGCTCTTTGAGTTTGTCAGCGGCGTTCGCTTTTTGATGGGCTCCTACGGTCCCCAATCGTGGCACGTGCTTTGCTCTAATTATTGTGGCTTAAGTGAAACACGGACGTTGCTCGGATCGGTCGCTCGACGGAACCCGAGTGGACCCGGCAGGCGCATCATGATGACCGTCGCCGAGCCAAAGTGGATTGCTGTTTCTTTCTTGAACGAGGAGAAGACCATGAGAAACCAGATTTTGATCGCAGGGTTGTTGGCGGCGGTGTTGCTGCCGATGTTTAGCAACGATGCCGAGGCCCGCTGTCGGCGTCGCTGGCGTCGCTGTGGGTACACCGTGTCGCACTGTTCTTACAATCACTGTGCGCCGACCTGCTGCAATCATTGCGGCAACGACTGCCACGGCGGCCAGTGCAACGTGTGCAACCAAGGCTACAAGCATGGCCAGAACACGTATTACGAGAACAACAACAATAACCCCAACTTCAACAACAACATGAACTCGGGTGGCGTGCCTCAACCGATGAATCGGCCGAACACGCAATCGCCTGCGGCGCCGGCACCTCCGCCGCCGGCTCCGGTACGGTAACGTTTTGATCGCCAGAGAATCTTTGCCGGTGAAAGCCGGTCGAGCGACGATGGTTGGCGTGACACCCTCGGAAGCAATCAACCGCTTTCGAGGGTGATTTTTTTGCGCCTGCTCTCCATCAGAAAGGCGAGTTATTTTGGGCCGCTCGTTGGCACGCCGGTTGCTCTTAGCCAACCCAGTTTTTCCTCTTCTTACTTTGCTGCTTGTGTTGGGAGTACTCGTCATGAAGACGCTCGCCGTCTCGAATCGTGTGGTAAATGTCGCTCAAAGCGTGCGCGAAATTCGTTCAACGTGGACCTCGACGGAACGTGAACATCGAGCCCGGGCGGGCCAGCGTCGTCGTGAGCAATTTGTGGCTTGGTTGCAATCCGCGGCTATCGTGCCCGAGGTGTGGGCAACCGGAGCGTTGACGGCCGCCGACTTACAGCGTCTGGCCGGCTAGTTGAACCGCAGCGCAGGCCAGCATCGTCGCGAATGCTAGCTCGACGCGGCATAGCACTTGCTGAGTCTCGCCTGAACATATTTGGGGCTTTTGTTCACTCGCCAGACCAGAAGGAGTTCGGATCATGAAGCTCACGACGTTACAAGATCTGCTGATCGAGCAGCTCAAAGACATTTACAGCGCCGAGAACCAGTTGGTGAAAGCGCTGCCTAAGATGGCCAAGGCGGCTCATAACGAAGAACTACGCACTGCCATCGAAGAGCACCTCGACGAGACGGAGAAACAAGTCGAACGCTTGGAGAGCATCTTCGAGCGACTCGATGTGAAGATCGGCCGCAAGAAATGCAAGGCGATGGAAGGCTTGATCGAAGAAGGGAAAGAGACCATCTCGGAAGATGCCGAACCGATGGTGCATGATGCCGCGCTGATCGCCGCCGCGCAGCGCGTCGAGCATTACGAGATCGCGGCCTATGGCTGTGCTCGGACATTCGCCCAGTTGCTGCATGACGATCAGACGGCCGACTTGCTGCAAGAGTCACTCGATGAGGAAGTGAACGCCGATGCGAAGTTGACCGAAGTCGCCATGCACGGCATCAATCAAGATGCGGCCGAGATGGCGCAGGTGAGTCACACCGGTGACGAGGACGAAAGCCAAGACGAGGATGAAGACGAAGAATAGGCCGTAAAGAAGGTAGTAAAAACAACACCGCCGAGTTCAGCATGCGTTGAACTCGGCGGTTTTTTTATGCCACGAAAGAACGAAAGCCAGCAGAAGCGTGCCCCGCAATGAACGCAGCGTCGAAGGTTCATACGCCTCGAGCGTCAGATCTCGCTCCATGCTCCGCGTTGCCTCGGGCTGCAACGACCGACGGGGCGGCGCGAGAGCCGCTAACGTTAGCAAGCCGCCGATGATCGTGACGTTCTTGAGAAAGTGCTGCAATTGGTTCGTCGCCTGCTGCGCGTCGGCGTACGACCAGAAGTCGTGAAACACCAACGTCACCGGGACCAGAAACAGCGCTAACAGCACCGCGGCCCAACGAGGTTGGTAGCCGATCATCAAGCACAGTCCTGCGCCCAGTTCGATCACTATAGCCCCGGCCAGGAACATCGGCACGGCTTGCATGCCCTCTTGGGCCATGTGTTCGGCGGTTGCTGACCACTGCATGACCTTCATCGCTCCCGAGGCGACAAAGATCAGACTCATCAGCGCGCGACCCAAGTTGTAGAGGAGATTGCGATACTCGGGAAACATAGTAACCTCCGCTAGTCGAGGAGTTAAGAAAAGGATGCGACCTCTCACCTCATCGGGCAGATCCGTTCACCCCTCGGGCAACTCGACCGGTTGCGCACCGGCGGCGGCGAAGGCCCGTTCGGCTTTGACCAGCGATTCTTCGGCATGCTCGCCATGCACCTCGGCCGCCACGAGAATCTTGTGTTCCGTGAGGGCCTGGTCATAGTAGTCGGCGACTTCCTTCTCGACGCCGCGGGTCATCATGGCCCCCACGAGTCCGCCGACCACGCCGCCGGCCCACAGCGCGAGACCCCCGGTCACCAAGAGCGACGCGCCGCCGGTGAGCACGATCGATGTCAAAGCAGCAAACGCTCCGAGGCCCGCAC
>JAEUIL010000474.1 GCA_016794255.1 Planctomycetaceae bacterium
GTGATCGTTGCCTTTGGCGGGCTCGTCGGCGCGGCAGGCGTCGGTCAATGGCTCGTGCAATATCGCACGCGCACCGACATTCAGATTGCCGAAATCGAGTACCAAGCTGCCAAGACCGCGCAGCAGAAACTCGAACTGGCCCAGAAGCAACTGCGCGACACGAGCCAAGAGGCCGAGTTGCTCACGTTTCTGCGGCATCCTTGGCCGCGCACGCAGATATTGCGGCGGGTCACGTCCTCGTTGCCGAACGAAGTGATGATCGAACGCCTGCGCATCGGCCGTGACGAAAACAAGCCGAAAGAAGTCCTCACCGTCGGCGTGATTAAGCCGACGGACTCAAATGGCACGAAGACCACCGCGACCAGCACGCCCGTCGAGAAAGATTTGAAGCAACTGCGCGACGAGTGCGACACGCGGCGCGTGATCGTCGAGTTGACCGGCTACACCAGCGATCTGACCGCGTTGCACGTGTACTTGAATCAACTGGCGAGCGAGTCGCTGTTCGCGCAAGCCGAGTTAACGTCGATTCAAAGCGTCGAGAAAGGGACCGAACGCCGCTCGCAATTCACCGCGCGGTTGGTGCTCGCCCCGGGCCACGGTCAGCGTAAGACCACCGAGCCGCCGAAGTCGCCGACCCCATCGGCCACACCAGCCGCCGTGACCACCACGATTGTTCCTCTCGTCGAGCGGAGCTAAGCCATGAGCAAGACCAAGAAAAGTCAAAGCTGGTTGGTCACGTTGCCCGTGGCAGGCGCGGCGGTCGCGTATGTGTGGTACGTCTTTCTACCCGGCCAACAAACACTGGCCACGTTGCGAAACGAACTTCTGACCAAACGGACGTTCGCGATCAACCAAGCCAAGTTTGAAAGCGACACGCGGACTGTCACGCACGAAATCGAGTCCGCGCGCAAGTTCATCGACCACTCGAACCGTTCACTCGCCGGGCCGAACGACATGTCGCGGCTGTACGGTGAGATTGCTGCGATAGCCAAGCAAGCGGGGGTCGAAACCACGCGGTTCTCGCCCGACCCGACGCGCCCCTACGCCCGGCTCGTAAAGTGTCCGGTGAATCTGGGTTGCGAGGGGACGTTTGCGCAAGTGGCGTCGTTGATCGAAGGTCTCGAACGACTGCCGCAACGCGTGTGGCTTGAGCATTTGTCAATCGAGGCAATCGAGGACAAAGAGGGACTCCTGCGATGCGAGTTAATCCTGGAGGTATTTGCCAATAATTCAGGATTTTCTAGTTAGGTAATCTTTTCCGGCAACCGATAACCAAGGAGCCGATGCACGTCCATCCCGGGCGACGACATCGGTGCTAGCTGTGTCACTCGAGAAACTAAGTAAGCAACTGCAACGCGAACTGAAGCGGAACCCCAAGCAGGCCGGCATCCTGGCTTTGCTCGGCGTCGTGGCCGTGTGGTTCTGGTTGCCGTTGATATGGAAGTCGGACGATTCGATGAGCTCTCCGGTAGTTACACCCGCTGCGACCGAGACAGCCGCCAGCACGGCCGTAACCACCGTGGCGACGACATCAACGAGTGCCACGAACCCGTCCACCACCACGACCACGACGAATCAACCGGCCCGTTGGGATCAGATCGTGCAAGAGATCGACAACGATCCGCTGATGCAGCCGATCACGGTGCTCACCGCCGCGACGCTCGATCGCAGTCCGTTTGCGATCTACGCTCACGTCGAGCCCGTCAAAGTGGAAGAGACACCCGAGGAAGTCACACCCTTCATTCCGCCGCAGCCCGTCGAGGTGGTCGTGACGCCCGACGAAGCCGGCCTGCAAGTGACGGGCACGATCGTGTCGCGCACCCGCAGCTCGGCCACGATCAACGGCGAGGCGTTTCGCACCGGCGAGACAATCGAAGGCAATGATGGCGTGATCTTCACGCTGGTGAGTGTCGAGGCGACCGGCGTGGTGTTGGAACGAAATGGAAAGCAGTTTCCCTTGACGATTCGCCGCAAGCCACGAGCCGGGCGAGTCGAGTTGCGAGCGAACGAATGACCTGGTGCGGCGGATAATCGCCGCGCTTTAACCGTCATGGATGACGTATGAAGCCACTTCCCAAATCAACGCGCTTGCTGCTGTGTGCGGGCCTCGGGCTCATGACCGCATACGGCGTTGCCACGCTGCCGAAGGAACCGCAGCCGCAGCCAACCGTCGCTCCGGTCGCATCGCGCGAGCTGCCTCGTGAACCGGTTCGAGCAACGCCACCGGCACCGCTGCCGAGTGCCGTTCCGCAGCGCACCATGCAGCCGGTTGTGAGCGCGTCGTCCGAGTTAAGTTATCCGCAAGCCGCGAACAACGCCGCGCCGCAGACGCACAGGGCCGCGCCAACCGCTCCCAGTCCGCTCGCCGTCTCGGCCCCGCTGTTGCCGCGTGTCGCTCAAAACGTCAGCGGCGATGCACCGCGTCTGACCGCTCCGCAAAGCGCGACACCGCCAGTAATCCCGGCGACTCCGGCGAGCACCGGCAAAGAGGCGGAGTTGAACGCCGCGCTGAAGTTGCTGCAGTCGATTAACCCGACGCTGCACAAATCGATCACCGAGAAAGGCCTCGACAAACTCGAAGCGGCGCAGAACTCGAAGCAAGCGCAAGACGACGAGCAGCCCCAGCCCGCTGCTCCGCCGCAACCCGCGCCGGCCGTAAAACCACAGCCGATCGCGAAACCGGCCCCGGCCGAGCTCGCTCAGCCCGAGCTGACGCTGCCGCCGAAAGCCGAGCCCGTTTTGCCCGGCAAAGCAGCCCAGGACAAACAACGGCCCACGGTCACGCATCTGCCCGGCTACGATGTCGGCGACGAACACCTCGTGCTCAACATTCACGATACGGATCTGCGTGAAGTGCTCGAACTGCTCGCCGAACAAGGGGGCCTCAACATTCTCGCGAGCCCCTCGGTCGAAGGCAAAGTCTCGGCCTCGCTCCGTGATGTGAACGTCGAGACCGCCCTGGACGCGATTCTTAAGTCGACCGGCTTCATCTCGCGCCGCGAAGGCAAGCTGCTGTTCGTCGGCACGCCCGAGGAGTTCTCCAAGCTGCGGACGAATCTCGATCATGTCGGCGTGCGAGTGTATCGCCTGAGTTACGTCACGGCGAAAGAAATCCAAAACATGATCACCCCGCTGCTGACACCGGGTGTGGGCAAATCGACCGTCACGAGCCCGGCCCAAACCGGCATCGCGGTCGACGCCACGAACGCCGGCGGCGATGGTTTCGCATCGGGCGAGGCCGTGTTGGTGCAAGACTACGAGGCGGTCCTTTGTCAGCTCGACCAAGTGGTGCGCGAGATTGATCGCAAGCCGTTGCAGGTCGCCATTGAGGCGGTGATTGTCAATGTGGCGTTGAATGACTCGAACAAATGGGGCGTCGACTTCCAGTTCTTGCGCGATGAAAACACGGTGCGTTTCGGCACCGGACAGCCTCGCACGGCAGCGCTCAACGGCAGCGGCAATCCCGACGGCGCGGGCGGTATCACCGGTGAATTCAAGTTTACCGAAGGTGGCTTGCAGTTCGCGTTTCTCGACAGCACGCTGGGCGCGTTTCTCACGGCGGTCGAGAACATGGGCGATGTCAATGTTGTGGCTCATCCGCGGCTGTTGTGCTTGAACAAGCAACGGGCCGAGATCCTCATCGGCTCGCAGATCGGCTACATCACCACGACCACGACACAGACGTTCGCCACGCAGTCGGTGCAGTTTCTCGATGTCGGTACTCAACTTCGCTTGAGGCCGTTCATCTCGCAAGATGGCGTGGTCCGCATCGAAGTGCATCCCGAGATCTCGAGCGGCACGGTGAGCGCGGCCGGTGTGCCGTCGAAAGATGTCACGCAAGTCACGACCAACGTCATGTGCCCCGACGGCTCGACGGTCGTCATCGGCGGTTTGATGCAAGAAAGCTTGCAGACCGACACGCGTCAGGTGCCCATTCTCGGCAGCACGCCCGTGATCGGGCCGTTGTTCCGCCGCAAGAATGAATCGATCGTGCGCCGCGAGATTCTGGTGCTCATCACGCCGCGGATCATCTACGACGCCGAGGCCACCGAGGAAGGTGCGACCGCCAACGCCACGGTGCATCGCGATTACGACGTGGCGAGCGACGAGATGACGCTGCTCAGCCGCAACTACCAAGCCCGGCTGCTTACCCGTCGCGCGTTGAATGCCCGAGACGCGGGACGCACGACCTACGCGTGGCGACTCGCTCAAATGGCGGTCCATTTCAACCCCAACGATCACGAAGCGGTTGAGTTGCGCGATCAACTCGAAGAGCAACTTGGCGGGCGAGCCACGATCCGCTCGGGCGGTCCGCCGCCGCAAGTCGCGCCGAGCAACGTGGTCCCGGCGTTGCCGCCGAACGCCGTCGATGGCGAGGTGTTGTCGCCGTGGCTGCTCGATGAGTTGGAAGGAACGCCGGGAGCGCCGCGTGCCATGCCCGCGCCGCCGCACCCCCGCGACCCGGGCTTTCCGAGTGTGATTCGTCAGATTGATCCGGTGGAGCCGCCGAACCATGCACGCCCTTAACTCACGCTCGCTCTGCGCGATTGTTCTCATCGCTGTGACGCTCGGCGGTTGTGCCCCGCTGCGCATCTTTGAGTCCGAGATACCCGACATTCATCCGCTGCGGCAAGAACGCTCGGCCGACGTGGTCGCATCGTTCGAGAAGCATCGCGCCGACGCCGAGTTCAACGCCGCACGCGCGTTCTGGAAACAGGGTCAAAAGGACGACGCGCTTCGCAGTCTCGAGGCACTCACGCGCCGCGTGCCGGAACACGTGGGGGCTCAACAGATGTTGATGGAGTGCTTGCTCGTCGAAGGGCATCTCGAACGGGCGGCGGTGGTGGCCGATTCGACCGCGTCGCTCGATGATGCCCGGATCTGGCATGCTCGCGGCCTAGTGTACGAAGCGGTGAACCGGCCGGATGAAGCGTGGAAATGTCTCGAAACGGCCGTCAAGATCGAGCCGCGGAACGTCAACTATCTGGCCAGTCTCAAAGCTCACGACGAACTGCACAACCAGTCGGCCGACATGATCGTGGCTGACGACGCACCGGCCCGGCCGCAAGCTGCGGCGAAGCGTCGTGGATCGACCGCGGCGATGGCCCCGGCGTGTGTGTTGTTGACCGCCGAGACATGTCTGGCGATGGGACGCTGCGAAGAAGCACGCGAACGACTCGAGATGCTCGCGGCTCAAGGTCCGCACGCCCAGCATGCTCAGGATTTGTTGCGGCGAATCGCGCAGCAGACCAAGCAAGTCGCCCCCGTGGCAGCCGCCGTTGCTCCGATGAACACCCCACGGCGCTTGCCGAGCACCGACGCCGCGCCGATCGCCACGCACATCGCCACCTCCGGCAAGCCGGGCGAGGTGACGATCAAACGGACTTCGGTCGAAGTCGAGGCTCCGTTGAGCGTCGGCAACTCGCAAACGTACTTGCATCAGGCCGGACAAGCGCTGGCCGAAGGTCACCCGGACACCGCGGCCGTGTTCTTGCGCAAGGCCCGCGAGCTGGCGCCGCATGATCAATCGGTAGCCCTGTCAACGTCGGTACTACCGTTACGACACGAAGAATACGAACTAGCGGCGAGTCTTAGTGAGGAAGCCCTACGTGATTTCCCGCAGTCGGCCGGTTTATACCGGATATTAGGAACCGCCCAGTACCGTCTCTGCCGCTGGGCCGCAGCCCGTGACGCATTACAACATGCGATCACTTTGGACAACCGCGATGGACTGTCCTATTTTTTGATGGGCTGCACGCTGAACAAACTCGGTCAACCCCAAGAGGCCGAGCCCTATCTGCGACAAGCACAAACGCTTGATCGCCGATTGGCACCGGGTGCGACGTTGCGTTAGACGCCGTCGTCGCCGCGGTTCTCGGTTCAGCAGCAGCTCTCGTGCCCCAAGATCGACTGGCGACCGTTCGTCGCCGGTCGGGCTCCTTGCTCGCTGCCGTTGACCATGTCCACCGCTCGCAACCCGCTGCTGAACTCGATCGACATTCTGCTCGCCGCCACGTGCTTCGTGGCAGCCGCAGTCGGCACGGGCGTCTGCGCCGTCGACGAAGTGATGCTGGGCACCGGACACACGAGCCTCGTCTGGATCAGCGCCGCGTCGCTCGTGATCAGCGGCGTGGCAATGGTCACGCTGGTCAAACGACAGCGCCGCGAAACGCATCTCGCCCAGCTGTATCTCGACCGGCTTGTGTCGGGTTCGCTCGACGCTCTGCCGCAGCTCGACGCCGGTTCATCCTGGCAGCCCGTGCTCGCACGGGTCCATAGCACGTTGGAATCGGTCCACGAGCGCGTGTCCGACGCCGAACATGGTCGCGCGGCGCTCGATGTTCGTCACAAGCGTTGCGTCACGGAGAACGAACGGCTCAACCGCATTCTGTCGGCCGTCGCCGAACCGCTGATCGCCGTCGATCCGTACGATCAACTGTTGTTCATCAATCGCGCCGCCGAACGATTGTTGGGCATTGATGCCTCATCGCCCGAGAAACGGGTCATGGCACAGCTCGGACGTTGCGAGAAGCTCGCGTCCTTGATCAAAGATACGCAGCGTCGCAAACTCTCGACCGTGCGCAGCGAAGAGCTCGAAATCGACGAACCCGATGGCGGTCGACGTTGGTACAACGCCGCGGTCACATCGCTGCTCTCGTCCGGCGGTTCGGAGAAGAGTGGCGAGCCCGACGGAGTGGTGGCCGTGCTGCGCGACATGAGCGCGATGAAGCTCGTGCAAAAGCACAACGCCGAGTTCGTCTCGAACGCCAGCCACGAAATGAAAGCGCCCCTGGCGGGCATTCGCGCTTATGTCGAACTCCTGGCCGATGGCGACGCCGAGGACGAAGCGACTCGCGAAGAGTTCCTGCATGTGATCAACAGCCAGACCGACCGCCTGCAACGGCTCGTCGAGAATCTGCTGAACTTAGCTCGCATCGAAGCCGGTGTGGTCGAGGTGCACAAGCACGCGCAGGGCCTCAACGAAGTGCTCGCCGAGGCGTTCAACGTCACGCAGCCGAGTGCGCAGAACAAAGGGATCGAGATCACGCAGCAACTCAGCGAGTTGTACCTGGGCGTGCGAATTGATCGCGATTTGCTGCTGCAATGTGCGATCAACCTGCTCTCCAACGCCGTCAAGTACACGCCTCCCGGCGGTCGCGTGACGCTCCGCAGTCGACTGGCCGGCGACACCGTGCAGTTCGAAGTCGAAGACACCGGCGTCGGCTTGAGTGCCGAAGACTGCGAGAAAGTGTTCGAGAAGTTCTACCGAGTCGACAAGGACAAGAACATGGCCGCGGGCACCGGCTTGGGACTGCCGCTGGCCAAGTACATCGTCGAAGACGTGCACGGCGGTCAACTGAGTGTGAAGAGTCAACCGAACGCGGGCAGCACGTTCACCGTGACACTGCCGGTCGCGGCGCGGTAAGGCAGTAGGCAGTATGCAGTAGGCAGTAGGCAGAGGGCAGAGGGCAGTACGCAGTTGAATGCCGACCAAGCACTAAGCACTAAGCACTAAGCACTAAGCACTAAGCACTAAGCACTAAGCACTAAGCACTAAGCACTAAGCACTAAGAACTAAGAACTAAGAACTAAGAACTAAGAACTAAGAACTAAGATCCAACCACCAACCACTCCTCGGATATTCATCATGGCTCAACGACTGCTCCTTTGCGACGACGAAGTTCATATCATTCGCGCGGCTGAGTTCAAACTCTCGCGCGCGGGCTACGACGTCGAGTGCGCGTTCGATGGCGAGGCGGGTTGGCAAGCTATCCAACGGCAAAAGCCCGACCTGTTGATCGTCGATATGCAAATGCCTCGGCTCACCGGCCTGGGACTGATCGAGCGGATCCGCGCCAATGACGAGACCAAGTCGTTGCCGATCTTCATGCTGACGGGCAAAGGTTTTGAGCTGTCGCGCGACGACATTCTCGGCCGGCTCGGCGTGCTCGAGTTGATTGGCAAGCCGTTCAGCCCACGTGATTTGCTCGTGAAAGTGAACAGCGTGCTCAAAGGGACGCCCGTGCCGGTATTGAGTCTCGATCTGACGTGTGATGTCGGACAAGCGGTGAGCGTATGAACCTGCCTACGGAAATCTTCGGCGACACGATCGTGGTCCACACGCCCGAGGAACTCGGCGCGGATCAGGTCGATGGCTTTCAGTCGTTCATCGACGGACTGGAACGAGTGTTCGTCGTGATCGATTTCGACGGCACGGAGAACATCGACAGCAAGGGATTGACCGCGTTGCTCGACGCTCAGGAAAAGCTGCGAGCCTTGGGGGGCGATGTGAAGCTCGCGACCACGAATCCGAGCAATCGCAAGATCCTGGAAATCACGCGACTCGATCAATCGCTCGAAGTGTTCGAGGGTGTGGTCGACGCCGTGAAGAGTTACCGTTAGTCATCCTTGCTCGCTCCCCTGCACCAGGACCATGTCCCATGAGCCACGACTATCAAGCCC
>JAEUIL010000488.1 GCA_016794255.1 Planctomycetaceae bacterium
CATCCTCCGCGAGGCCAGCGGCGAGGTGCGGCGGCTGGCCCAGGAAAAGGTGGCGGTGCGGCTCGACCTCAGCGGCAAGCGGGCCATCACCTACTTCCGCTACGCCGGCATGAAGCCGGAGAACGCCTACACGCACTTCGAGGACAAGCCGGCCTTCACCCAGGTCGAGCCGCTCGCCGACCGCTACCTCAAGGCGTTCATCGCCGGCGAGATCGACAGGGTGGACGTGGCCTACATGAAGTTCTTCAACGCCTCGGTGCAGAAGCCGGTGGTCGAGACGCTGCTGCCCCTGGACGCCAGCGCCCCCCTGGTCGTGGCCAAGGGGCCGGCCGTCGCGAAGAAATCGGTGCAGTACGACTACTACCCCGCGGCGCAGGACATCCTGCAGCAACTGCTGCCCGAGTCGTTCAAGGTGCGGCTGTTCAAGTGCTTCCTCGACGCGGCGGTCAGCGAGCAGATCGCGCGTCGCGTGGCGATGAAAGCCGCGACGGAGAACGCCGACAAGATGATCAAGAAGCTCGCCATGACGTACAACCGTGCCCGCCAAAGTCAGATCACCGGCGAAATCATGGAGATCCTCGGCGGCGTCGAGGCACTCAAGAACAAGTAACCATAAAGCCGCGACCGTTGGTCGCGCTCTTAGACACGACACGCATCAACGCGGCGAATTGGAGAACAGTTAGACTATGGCCACGTCCACCGCAACCAACATCGGCAAGATCACTCAGGTTATCGGTTCGACGTTCGACGTCGAGTTTCCGGAGAAGCATCTGCCGGCGATTTACAATGCCGTCACGATCACTTCCGACACCAAGGGTGTGAAGATCAAGCTCACCGGCGAAGTGCAGCAGCACCTCGGCGGCAGCCGCGTTCGCTGCGTCGCCTTGGGCACGACCGACGGTCTCGTGCGGGGTCAAGAGGTGGTCGATACCGGCAAGCCGGTCTCGGTGCCCGTCGGCAAGGGAACCCTGGGTCGCGTGTTCAACGTCACCGGCGATGCGATCGACGAGCGTGGCCCGGTGCAGGCCGACGAGTATTGGTCGATTCACCGCGACGCGCCGAAAGTGACCGACCTGTCGACGAAGACCGAGCTCTTCGAGACCGGTATCAAAGTGATCGACTTGCTCACGCCGTTCGTCCGCGGTGGTAAAGCCGGGTTGTTCGGTGGTGCCGGTCTGGGCAAAACGGTGATTCTCACCGAGTTGATCGCCCGTATCGCCAGCAAGCACGGTGGTTACTCGGTGTTCGCGGGCGTCGGCGAGCGTACTCGTGAAGGAACCGACCTTTGGCTTGAAATGCAAGAGGCCGAAATCGGCAAGACCGGCCGGCACGTCATCGAGCAAACGTGCATGGTGTTCGGCCAAATGAACGAGCCGCCCGGTGCGCGTCTCCGCGTCGCCCTGACGGCCTTGACCATGGCCGAGTACTTCCGCGACACGACCGGTGCCGACACGCTGCTGTTCGTTGACAACATCTTCCGCTTCTCGCAAGCGGGTAGCGAAGTGTCCGCGTTGCTCGGTCGTATGCCGTCGGCCGTGGGTTATCAACCGACGCTGGCCACGGAAATGGGTGCGCTCCAAGAACGGATCGCGTCGACGACCAAGGGTGCCATCACGAGCGTGCAAGCCGTGTACGTGCCGGCCGACGATCCGACCGACCCCGCTCCGGCGACCGCGTTCGGTCAGCTCGATGCGTTCTTGTATCTCGAGCGCTCCATCTCGGAGAAGGGTATCTATCCGGCCGTGGATCCGCTCGCGTCGTCGAGCCGCATTCTCGACCCGCAGTACGTCGGTGATCGTCATTACAACACCGCCCGTCGCGTGCAACGCACGTTGCAGCGGTACCGCGAGTTGCAAGACATCATCGCGATTCTCGGTATCGACGAGTTAAGCGAACAAGACAAGTTGGTCGTGCATCGCGCCCGCCGCATGGAACGGTTCTTGTCGCAACCGTTCTTCGTGGCCGAAGTCTTCACCGGTAAGAGCGGCGAGTACACGTCGGTTGCCGACACGATCCGCAGCTTCGAGGAGATCGCCGACGGCAAGTGGGACCACCTGCCCGAGAGCGCGTTCATGTACGTCGGCCCGATCGAGCAAGCCGAAGAGCAATGGAAGAAGAGCAAGAAGTAAGCGCGCATCACCGCCTACTGCCCTCTGTCTACTGCCTACTCCCTTAACCACCACCACCCATGTCCGACGCCTCAACCTCTAGCCGTGCTTTGCAATGCGTGATCGTCACGCCGGAAGCGACCGTGCGCGAAGGCTCGGCGCAGTTCGTCGCGGTGCCGTTGTTTGACGGGGAGTTGGGCATCGCCCCGCTGCACGCGCCGATGATCGGTCGGCTCGGGTTCGGCGAGTTGCGGATTCTCGACGGTGGCAAGACCGAGCGGCTGTATGTCGATGGTGGTTTCGTGCAAGTGACCGGCAACACGGTCTACATTCTGACCAATCGCGCGATTCCGGCCGAGAAGCTCGAGAAGTCCGCGGTCGAAGAGCAACTGCGAACTGCTCGCACGAAGCCGGCGAACACCGCCGAGTTGCTCGCCGTGCGTGAACGACAAGTGTCGCAAGCCCGCGCTCAACTGCGCGTCGCCCAACGCGCATAAAGCCGCGACGGTTGGTCGCGCTGTATGAACGATCCACCGACCACCATCGATCCGATCCGCCGCTACGGTGTCGTGGCGGTCATTCTCCGCGAATCGCGCTTCTTGGTGATTCGTCGTTCGCAGCAGGTCCTCGCCCCGGGCAAGTATTGTTTTCCCGGCGGCGGCATCGAGTCCGGCGAGACCGAGCCGGCGGCCCTCGCCCGTGAACTGCTCGAAGAGTTGAACGTGACGATCGAGCCGCAACATTGTCTGTGGCAGAGCGTAACTCCCTGGCGCGTCGCGCTATCCTGGTGGCTCGCAGAGTTGCCCCAGGGCGTCGATCCCACGCCGACACCGGCCGAGGTCGAGAGCATCCACTGGCTCACCGCCGCCGAGATGGCCGCGCTCCCCGAGTTGCTCGAGAGCAACCATCACTTTCTCGCCGCTTGGCGTGCCGGCGCATTTCGCCTGCCGATCGAGCCGGTGGTATAATTGCCAATGCTATGGCAGACCCTTCCGATCCGCTCTATCAAGAGCGCGTCCGCCGCGCCCGTCTGATGCCGCTTGAGGAGAAGGTCTGGGCTGGCGAAGAGTTGTTTCACATGGCCGCGGCGATCACACTGGCCGGCATTCGACGCGAACAGCCCGATCTCGACGACGCCGGGGCGCTA
The DNA here is from genome assembly GCA_016794255.1 of Planctomycetaceae bacterium. GTDB lineage: Bacteria > Planctomycetota > Planctomycetia > Pirellulales > PNKZ01 > JAEUIL01. The sequence goes on from JAEUIL010000488.1 coordinate 3,256, forward strand.
CGAGTCTTGAAGCAACGACTTGCCGAGCGGCGGGCACGTGAGAGCCAGCATGGATAATCTGGCGCTTACTCGTTGCGTTGCCGACGCACTGACGCTCGACGAGATACCGTTCATGCTGGTCGGCTCGTTTTCGAGCAACTTGTACGGCATCCCTCGGTCGACTCAAGATGCGGATTTCGTCATCGATTTGACTGGTAAGTCGATCACGTCGCTCGGAGCTCGTTTGCCGTCGCGATTTCGGATCGATCCTCAGATGCGCTTCGAGGTAGCTACGCAGACTAAATGCTACACCATCGAAATCGAAGGTACCGCATTTACGATTGAACTGTTTCAGTTGACCACGGACAAGCATGACACCAGGAACGATTCCGGCGGCGCGTCATGGTCAACATTTCAGGCTGCAACCTTTATTTTGCGACCGCCGAGGATGTGATTATCCAAAAGCTGCGCTGGTATCGAGCGATCGCACGCTCCAAAGATTATGCGGACGTTCTCGATGTCATCTCGGTACAGCGTGCGCAACTCGACTGGGCATATATCAGTCAATGGAGCGACATTCACGGCACGCGCGAAATCGTCGATGAATTACGCAGAAAAACATTCGATTCTTAGCGAGCATGCCGCATCAGCAAATACGCTTTGAACACTGTCCAGGCTTCACTTGCTCTCGGTTTGCAACTGTACCGAGTAGACACCGAATACCGTTCCAACCAAGTAGCCATCATCCGTTGTTGCACCGCTCGGTCGACTGAACACGAACGCAAACGGTCCTAAGCCGCCTCGAAGGAATGGATGGGAAGCTCCGGTCAGGCTTACGCCATACTTCTCTTCGATGGATACCGACTCGCCCGGCTTGAGTTCCACGACGCGTGGCTCCCGAGGAAATGGAATGTCTTCCGAACCAATCGAGACATAGTTGGAGCCAAAGCCAAAACACCGCGAGGGTGGGAACGCCACCTTGATCGCTTCGGGAGAACGATTCACGAACCGATATTCGATCGGGCCCTCGTAGTTCTGAATCTGACCATTCGTTGCGTTTAGCGTCTGCGTCATTGACGGGCGAAACTGAACGGTCAACTCGATGGGAGCGCTACGGCGCAACATCTCTTGCGTCACAAAGTCTGCGGTCGAAGTAGGCTCGAACGCGATCAGCACCCGATGAGCGATAACACCCAACACGAACACTAGTATCCCCACGCTAACCATCGTCCAACGCTGGTTTGCGGGCTGATTAAAGTTCGCGGTCTGATTCATTGCGGCCCCCAAATACTCTCGCAAAAGATTGTTTAATCGCCTGCCGGTCGAGCCGGTGGTATGCTCATCCATGCGATTTCACGCGTTTATGATCGGTGGTTCGTAATGCCTGCTCGCAGACACGTGCAGATAACATCTTAACATTTCACACTTCGAAACATTGGGCAAGGACAAAGTCAAATGGAAGATTCTGAGACGTTAAAGAAGCTCACGTGGATAGCGAACTTGCAGATCGCGAATTTGGTCGTGATGTTTGTACTGGCTGCGGCATTACTGTTCGGTCTGCTACCGAAAATTGAGCGGGCAGTGCAAACTACCGAACGCGTCGAGTTGCGATTCCAGGCGTTTGCGGACGAAGTGCAACCGGTGGTCACCGCCGGTGCAGTCAAGGCGATCGAATCCATTCGCAAGATGGATGCCGATCAGCTTTCCGAAAAGGCCACTCAGAAAACGAATGCGTTAATCGACGCCGCAACGGATCGTGCCAAACGCTTCTTAGAAAGCGATAAGAACAAGAAGTAGGCTAATCCTGTCGATTGCTACACCACTTCGCTAATTACGCGCCCTTGGCCGGCGATGTGCTGCGGGCGACCGGAGGGATCAATCAGCGTGGTTTGTGCGGGATCAATGCCGAGGTTGCGATACAGCGTGGCCATCACGTCGAGATACTGCACCGGACGCGAAACGACACTGGCCGCATAGCGATCCGTGCCGCCGATCACCTGCCCGACACGCATCCCGCCGCCGGCGAGCAAACACATGCCGGCCGATGGCCAGTGATCGCGACCGCCACCCACGTTCACTTTCGGCGTGCGTCCGAACTCGCCCCACACGACGATCGATACATCGTCGAGCATGCCGCGTGATTCGAGATCGGTCACGAACGCGTACAAGCCATGATCGAGCACCGGCAACATTTGCCGCAGTCGCGGATAGTTGCTGCGATGCGTGTCGTAATCGCTGAGCGTCAAGCTCACGCACCGCACGCCGGACTCGATCAACCGCCGGGCCAACAACAGCTTGAGCGTCGCGTCGGGAGCGTCGGCCGTTTTGAAGGCTTCGACATCGTGACCCGTAAGCTGGTATCGCTCGATCACGCGCGCGTCTTCTTGCTCCAGGTCCATCGCCCGGGCAAACGCGCCGCTGAGCAGAATGCCGAGCGCCTGTTGATTGAAGCCGTCGATGGCGGACATCATGCCCGAGGCGTCGACCGCCCGTCGCAAGCGATCCAACCCGCCGAGCAATTTGAGTCGATCGTCGATACGGCCCGAGTTGAGTTCGGCATTGAGCGCATACGCCACGGTGTGTTGCTCGCCGCGCCGCGCGAGTTCGCCTTGCATGCCGGTTTCCAACTCGCGATGGAACAGATGCGAGATGTCGGGCCGAAACGCGGTGTAGACCGGTCCCAAGAACCCAGGCCGAGCGCTGTTGCGCACGAGCGGGCGACCTTGCATCAGATCGACGAACGTCGGCGCAGTGTCGGCCGTCGAACCGAGCAGCTTCGTCACCACGCAGCCGAGCGCCGGACGACCACCGAGTCCCTGCAGATCGGCGGCGGGGAAACCCGACTGACATTGAAACGCATCATGGGCCCCGGCCGAGCCGGTCAGCGAACGAATGAACGTTAAGCGATCAGCAATCGACGCCAACTTCGGCAACAACTCGCAGACTTGGAGGCCCGGCAGTCGCGTGTCGATCGGCTTGAACTCGCCGCGGATCTCGACCGGTGCGTCCGGCTTGAGATCGATCATGTCCTGGTGCGGCGGCCCACCGTCGAGATGGATGTTGACCACCGCCTTGCGCGAATTGCGCACGCCGGCGCTCGACTCGGCCCGCAGCAGATCCACCAGCGACAAACCGGCAAACCCCAACGAGCCAGCCTGCAAGAACGCACGACGCGACGTGAACGACGACATGGCGGGAGATCCGGGCAAGGAGGGACGCATTGGCGGGGACTGATGAATGATACTCGACTGTCGCGGGTGAGGGAATAACGTTTCGCGGGCACCCTGCGACGTGGACTTAT
>JAEUIL010000507.1 GCA_016794255.1 Planctomycetaceae bacterium
CGATTCGATCTTCGCGACCGACAAACCAAGTCGCTCAACAAGCTGGGCTACGTCGATCGATTTCAACGGAGTACTTTTCTGGCTTTTCATCGTCGCACCGCCTTTCCGCTCTGCTGGGCTGCAAGATCGCGCTCAACCCGGGCGATGAGTTCAAGGGCATCCATTGCGGAATCGGCAAATACCATTTGCGCGAGGTCGCCAAGGGGCGATATCTCGAGTGCCCAAGTTAGGTGCGAGTTCAACCGCTCAAACACGCGAGCGAAGCCAAAACCAAGCTCGGCCTGAGATTCACTAGCTCCCAGCCTGCGGACGAACATAAAGCCGGCCTGCCGAAGCCCGTCATCGACATCTTCTGCGAAGTCGGTTGGCGAATCGTCTAACGGCTGGATCTGGCCGCTTTTGAACAGGTAAGCGCGGCACTTGGCCGGCGGGGGAGCGGTGGCTATCATGCTCTTAGTCCTTGGGTTGCTGGAAAAAATCACAGGACACACGCAAGAGCCGGGTTGCTGCCCCGGCTCTTCGCATGTAACCGGGTCATGCTTTCGTCAGCCGCGCGAAGTCAGCCGCGCTCGGGCATCCCATACCGACCCACTCGATGATTGTCGTGCGCGGCCAGCGCCGGCGTTTGCCGATCGACACAGGGGCTGGCAGCCGGCCGGATGAAATCATGCGGTTGATCGTCTTCAAGGAGGTCCGCAGTTCGCGGGCCAAGTCTGATCGATCGAGCAGCAAAGTCGTACCGCCTGACTCCAAGGGTGAAGACGATCCGTCGGCGGACTCGCGCAATTGCTGGCAGGGCGTTGCCTGGAGCGCGACGGGCTGCGATCGGCGGGCAGTGGCAGTGGGCGAGGTCTTACGCATGTTGCACCTCGCGAACTTTTCGGGCATTGCCTTTCTGGCTCGCTCTCTCCTGTGCTGCCCTAAGTCGCTTGGCCGCTTTTGCCAAGTCTCGATATGCAGCCTCTTCTGCCTTTGTGAGTTTGCGTTTCATGATTCCCTCGCTGATGGTTACAGAACCGTATAACCATTCCGAGAATCAGGGGGTGTTTAGACTGATACCCTCGAGCAAGATGCCAAAAGTCACGGGAAAATAAGCTGCAATTCGCCATTAGAATTCTTATTGATACCCCCGTTACGCACCCCTGCTATTCCTTTCGGCGATCGTCGCTAACGGTCACGTCAAGTTGCCCGCGAAGGTCACTTCTGAGTCGCTCAGTCTTGGGGCGAGTCGCTTGGGCTCCCATTTTCTTCGTTGCAGCTTGGTAATGCTCTTTGACTGTCGCTCGATCGCGACTTAATCGTCGCGCGACTTCAGCCAAGTTGCCTTTGCACTCACCAAAGACTTGCATAACTTCTACCTGTTTAGGCGTGAGTGGTCTTGGGCTGGCTTCTGCCCTTGATCTGCGGCGTTGCTTCTGTGCACGTTCGGTTTGCTTTTGCTTAGCGCCCCTCCGCAACTCTTCCAGCACGGCAACTGCGTCTTCACCGTATCGCAGGTACTCTTCTCTGTAACGTTCGTCTGTCGCGAAGTACCGCTCGACGTTTGCGGCTGACCGAACGCAAGCGACGATTCGTTGTCGGTCTTCATCTGAGCCTGGAAGTTCACCAGCGGTGTTCCAATCTCGCCACTGACCGCACTTACTCAGTGCGTTGCAAAGGCGTGCGGCGTTGTCGATCGCTCTGACGATCAGGGGGACTCGCTCCCCGCGGCCTTCAATCGCTCGCTTCAGGTCGCGTATTCCTGCGAACGCTTCATTGATGAATAGTAGCTTGCCTTCCCTCTCGCAGGTGCACACGGTCCGGACGAACCAATCCACACCAGTAATGAGTTGCTGATCGCACACCTCGCCTGTGAGTTGATCGAGAGCACATACGAGGTATTCGATGTCCCGTGTCCTGTGTGAGCCCCGAGGCTTGGCCAGTTCGCGCACCAGCCGCATGGCAGGGGTATCGTCCATGATTCAGAATCCTTACCGGTTAAGACGGGCCGACCCTCGCGACGGACAGCGGTAAGGGGCCATTCGTCGCGAGGGGCGCTTGGCCGAGGATCAGTCGGCGCACCCGAGTTGAGGCGGACCTCGCATGTGTTACCGCGCGGCCCGATGCCCGAATTATCACGGGCGACACCAGGGTGGAAAGCGGTTGCCGGCAGACTATTTTCGAGATTCGATTTGCTCGACGTGTTCAGTAATTTGTATGATGCGTCCTCACGTCCTCGCGGCAGGATGGGCATCCCTTCTGGAGTTGCGGCAATGGCATGGGACCAGCAATCACCGATCAACTTGCGCCCGAGCTTCACGAGCAAGGCCCCCGCAGGCTACCTTCACCTCGCCTGGGGTTCTGCGATCGACGGTTTTCTGCACCACGGCGACCACGGCGTTGAGGTGATCTTTCCACCGACGCCAAGCAAGTATCTCGAACTCGAGGGGAAGCGGTTTCTGCTGCGGCAGTTCCACCTTCATCATCCGGCCGAGCACCTGATTGACGGTACGCTGCACGACGCTGAACTCCATGTCGTACACCAGAACCTCGACGACGCGACCTTTGCTGTTGTTGGCATTCCGTTGACGGTCGATCCCAACGCGAAGGAAAGCCGCGAGGCTGCCGGCTGGGTGAAGTCATTCACCGCGGCGAGAGAGAGCAAGACCGTAGCGATTCCGCTCAAGCCGGCATCCTGGTTGCCGGTGAACCACGATCGCCTCTATCGCTATGAGGGATCGCTAACGACAGAGCCCTTTACCGAGACGGTTTCTTGGATCGTGTTCCCTGAACCGAAGGCGATCAGCCCCGCATTGTTTGCGGCGATCTTCGGCGAGCACCCCCAGAAGGCGAGAGGGATTCAGGCTCGCAACCGACGGTTCATTATTGATTTAGAGCTAACCATCTCCATTTCGAGATAGCCGCAGCGTTGCTCGCTTGAGGCAAAAACGAAAGGGGTCTTTTATGCACTCTGCACAGTTAGCGCATGACACGCTGAATTTGCTGTGGAACAACTATTTGACCCTCGCTGAGACGGTCGATCCAGAACTAATGCCGGATGAGAAATTAGAGCAACTCGTCAAGATGAACGCCAAGTGGCGACCATTTCGCATTTCGGCATGGCTCTGTCAGCAAAGCTATTTCCTTTCCGCGTGGACGCTTTTCGAATACTACGCCCGCACCCTTTGCGATCGGCTTGAGAAGCAAACTTCCAAGACTCGCATGGAATCAACGATTGCCTGGATTGGGCGTTCCATGGAGTTGAACAGGTTAAAGTTCGAAAACCAAGAATGGTTTGAAAGTGCAAACAGCCTGAGGAATCTGATTGTTCATTCCGGCACACATGTTACCAGCCCACGATCCAAGGGATTGCTGGACAAAGCAAAGGTAGCCTTTCCGGAGATCGAGATTTGGCCGGACGGTTATGTACGCCTGGAATCTGACCAACTATCGGACCTGCGAATCAAGATCGCGGATTTCATTGATAGTACTGCTACGCTTGCAAACGAAGCGAGCTAACTAGAACAGGAGTTTGTTCATTGTCTGCTCGACTCGCAGTTCCACTGAGGGCGATCCTTTTGTTCGGCTGCCTCCTCGCAGGGTGCAACACGTCGCATCCAATACAGTTGCCGAAGCAAGAGCCGCAATCTTCAGCCACCGATCCCGATGGGGCTATGTTTGACTTGGTTTCACGTGAAGCAACCTTCTACATCCTGAAGCACGTTGATCGTCCATTCGAAGCCAAGCTGGTTAAGCCCCTTATCCATATTCCACCGGATGATAGGACGATTGCAACCGTTGTTGCTTACTGCGACGAAAGCAAGAGCACGGGGAATGTTCGACGATTGTTTCTCGTCATCATCGAGAACAACGCTTCCCCGGCTCGCCCCAGAGACAAGAGCGACCTGACTTGCTTGTTGGTGAACGCCGACGGAAAGGTTCTCGAAAAGGAAAGAGACTATTGGGATTCGCTTCCACACGATGCCCAGGAGGGGTCGGGAGCCTTGGATACCAACGGTCCGCCATTCTTGGCGCAGACGATTCTGAAGCTATCACCTAGTCGCTGAGGGCAATGGGAATGGTGGAGTTCGTTAACACCGTCGCGTATCACAAGGCTCATCCAGAAGAGTCGCTGGCTCGATACGCCCAACGCAAGCATCGCGAACTCGCCAATTCGATTCGAGGCATGAAGAAAGTCTATCTCGACACCAAGTATTGGATCATGCTTCGCGACGCCAGGATGGGAAGGGGTACAGAACCAGCGAGTCGCTTGCTTACATTGCTTTCGTCTCTAGCGGCAGATCGCAAGGCAGTTTGTCCAATCAGCATCGCAACGTACATGGAAATTCAGAAGCAGGCCGACGTTCACACTCGAACGGCTACCGCGCAGCTGGTTGATGAACTCTCATCGGGAGTGTCAATCGTCGAAGAAAACGAACGAGTACGGCTAGAGGTCGCTCACTGGCTTCTTACCATGTCGAGTTCGGTCGATCAGGTTGACGAACTGAAGTACCTGCCGTGGACAAAGGTTCCTTATGTTTTGGGCTTCGTTTTTCCGACAATTCCAGATGTCGATCCACACTTTGAACTTGCGATTCAAAAGAGCTTTCTCGACCAAATGTGGGTGATTGGACTCGTGGACTGGGTGAAAGGTCGGCCGGCAGACTACTTTGAACATCCGGCGAGGCAGTTCGACGTTTCAGCGATCAATCAGGGTAAGACTGCACACTTGGACGAACATAAAGATTTCAAGTCTCTGCTACTCGCCGAAATAGCTGGAGTGCTCGATTCGTTTAGGGAAGCGTGTGCTTTGGCGCTGAAGGATAACTGGCTTCGGGCGAGCGGAAATAAAGAGGACTGCGAAGTCGATGCAGATGCGATGAACGAGAGCGGTCGTCGGGTGTCGAACTTGATTCATAGCGCGTTCACTTATGACAGGATCACCACTGCCGTTCCCACGATTCGGGTCTTTGCGAGTCTTCATGCCGCAATGAGGTGGGATCGTGGCCGGGTCTTCAAGCCGAACGACATACTGGACATTCACCACGCGGTGGCAGCGATTCCGTACTGCGACTACTTTCTAACGGAACGAAGTCTGTGCCACCTGGTCAGAAGCGGCAACCTCGCCTTTGAGAATCTTTTTGATTGCAAGGTTTTCTCGGAAGCGGACAAGGCAATCGAATCGTTTGCCCTACTAGCAGGTCAGTTGAACCATCGCTGAAGGAATAATCGCAAGTACTGCTGCCCACTTGGGCTGCACAACGCTTCTGCTTCTGCATCTTTGAATTTCTTGTTGATGTAGCGATCAAGGAAGCAGTTGTACGCTTGTTCTAGAGACTGCCCTTCGCATTTATTCTTCACCGCGTTAAGGCATCCATTCACCCGCTGCTGGAAACTCTTGTTCCCTCCAAAAACCTTGCTCGACAAATTTCGCAGCCTCTCATCATATGTCTCCTGCGAGGCCAGCGCCTCTGGAAGTAATTGAATCAGTAGCACTTGGTAGACAGGTGCATTAATCATGGAGCTTACGACAATATTTCCGTCTGGATTGCTGGTGCGGGCTACGTCTGGCTTGCTTGCGACAGTTGCGTCAAGAAGTGATTTTGCCTCGCTGGCGCTAAATCGAAGCGTAGGTGAATAACGCCATGCCTCTTGGCCATTCTTAAAGAACACTATCGCAGAGTTCTTCAACCCAAGTGCGTCAGTTGAATTGACTACACGGCAAGCCACCATCACAGGCGAAACGTTTGCCGAACCGGCCAACCTGCTGAGAGTCTTGGCGTCGACTGGCAGGGTATTCCCAAGGGCTTTGTAAAGCTGTGCATCGGGAATCAGTAACTCAGAAGCCAATCGATCCGCTTCTCGCTCTTCCAATTTGTCTGACTTGAATGGTTCTGAAGCTATGTCGGGGTCAGTTCCAAGTACAAGGTGTGCCAGTTCGTGCGCCAACGTGAACCGGCGGCGATTCTTAACTGAATTGGAATTGACACGAATAACTGTGTTCGGGCCACGGATACACCAACCCTCGACACCATTCAATGGTGACTCGATCACGGTGACCGAAAGATATCTTGCTAACGCTTCCGGTCCAACGGGGAAATTGTCTGACGAAATCTTGAGGGCCGCTTCCCGCGTTATCACAAAACGTCCTTCTTGAACGATTTGATGCCGAGGGCACGCTGAATGTCGGAAATCAGGGCTCGCTTCGTGTCATCGTCCATCGCCTTGAGGTCGGACTGACGAAAGCGCAAGGCAACCTTGTCACCATTTGTCTTCAAGAGCATGAACGCTTGGAGACCAAGGTCGTCGGTTGGAATATCATCATCAGGGGGCAACGCACAGACCAAGCGCGCAGGAAGATCGACACCTCCGGTTACGGGTGTTTTGTCGCCGTCTCGTGATGAAAAATGATTACTCATCGATCAACCCTTTCGACGTTAGCAGTTGGATCGCCTCAGCCGACGGGAGCTCAAAAAGAGTCTCGCCGCCTTCATTCTCCGCAGTCGGTCGAAAGCCACGTTGCTCGTAGAAGGTTTGATTTGCTACTGGAAACAAGTTTACTCGGCCCCCGAACCCCAGGGAATAACTCTGAGCGACCGCAAAAACCAGTAGTCCAGTGCCACTCCCTCGAAACAAAGGCGTTTCAACTAGCATATCTCTGTTGCGCGGGGCCGTCGCGAGTCGGTCAATGAATACTGCATGCTTATCGGCTTCCAGTGCAGATTTCGCGTCCAGACGAAAGGTCATAGCCGCCTGAACTTTATCGTCGTTCGTCCTAATGCATCGGGCCCGGAAATATGGGGAATTTTGGCTTCGGGAAAGAATAGCTCGCCATTCCCAATGACGGTCTACCTCATCCGCAGGATCGCGAAGGGGGTTCTCCAAATCGACCCACCACGTCTGGTCAATTCCTGTCTTGGCGTCTTCGCGAGTAAGCGTTGCGATACGGCCGAGTTCCGTCGTACCCGTTGCACAATTCGTCAAACATACTTTTTCTGGCAGGTTCATGGCGCTACCCCTGTGGTGAGGGAGAGATAGCAGGTTTGTCAGAACCGAGCAACTGGAGTTGGTCTGTAGGGCACTAACTAGGCTCCGCTTGGGCGCTCCATTGGCCCTACCTCGGCCGTCTCGGCACTCCCGCCACCCCCTTCACCGTCACCCGCCCGAGCTTCGCCACGAACCACTCCGCGGCATCCGCAACCCGCTCCGACGCTCGCTCGATCCGTCGCCCGAGCTTCGGGTGCTCGAATGGTCTCTCGGTTGTCTCGACGTCGTGGCGGTAGCTGCGAATCGCCCGTTCGCGTTGCTGCGGCGTGGTGAACGTCTCACCGCTCGTGGCGATCGCGTCGGCCGCGTCGAGGGTGATGGTTCGTTGCCAGCGTCGCACGTGCCGGTGGTATTCCTTGGCGAGGGCGACGAGCGAGTTTAACGCCAGGGTGGTGGATGCCAGCGCGGCGTTGTCGGCACCGGTGGCGTGGCGAGTCTCACGCAACGCTAGCCGCGCGGTCTCGATCAAGTCGCGAAGCCGTTCGGCGTCGATGTCGTTGAGCACACGATTCGCGGCCCGGATGAACTTACGAACGGCCGTGCGTTGCTCGGGGCTGGCGGCGTCGGTGATCGAGTCGGTGTCGGTCGTGGTCCACTTGGCGGTGCGGCGGTTCTTCGAGGTGGTGGCGTTGGTCGTGGTCATGGTGCAGGTTTCCTTTTCTGGGGGTGGTGATCGTGGTGAACGGTGTGAGCAGTTCGGCCGGCGCGACGTTGCACCGGGTTCGATGAGTGAATCCGGCCGGCTTACGCTTGTGCGGCGGCGAGTATCTCCAGGGTGGCGAATAGGTCAACGATTGCGGCCTCGGCTTGATCGGTGATCGCGAGAGCGGTGAGGGACGGCCGCGAGCCCGGGCGGTGGGTCGGATCCCCGCTCACGATGCCATCGGCTCGGTCGAGCGCGTGAGTCTCGCCGATGAGTTCGACCACGCGGCAAAACTTGCGGCGGATGTCGCGGTGGTGATCGGCGAGCCCTTCGGGCGGACGCCAGGATGGAAAGCCCCGCGCGGCGTCGAGCGTGTCGAGGGCATCGGCGCCATGGCCGGCGTCGTGGCCACGGTCCCCGAGCTCGTCACCTTCCCTGTGGTCACTTGCCCGACCGTTGAGCCCCTCGGTCAAAGGCAAGCCGGCGAGCATCAAGCACAATTCCCCCGCGGCTTCCGCCCATGCGAGCACACGCGTATCGGTGACCGTCATCGCCAGTCGCACCGCTTCGGCGAATACTCGAGCCCCCGCCTCGAACCACGGATTGTCCGGCAGGGCGATCGATTCGGGCTCGAGATAGTCCCAAGTGTTGAGGATCATGTGATGCGTCTCGGGTTGTCGGTGATCGTGTTGCTCGTCGTCGTGCTGCTGTTTGGCCGGTCCGTTGTTCGTGCGGCTGGTCTCGTGGCTGCCATGGTCGACGGTGGCCGGGTTCTCTTCCTGGTGTCCCTGCCGACGGTTCACCGGCACTCGGTTCCACTTCCGGCTCGCCGGGCCCGTGCTCAACCGGCTGCCGCCGGCTCTGACTCTAGGGGTGGAGGAATCAACGCGGCGATATCGGCCGATGGTGTCACTCGCGGGTCGTAGTAGAACCGCTCCATACCTTGGGTCATGTGCCCCGCGTGACGTGCGGCCTCTGCCGGCCCAAGCTGCGAGTAGACGAGCGAGTACTTCAACCGTCTCACGCCCTGAAAGCACACACGCGTGCCCGGCTTCAATCCTGCGTCGGCAACCAACCGTTTCATGTGCTTCCGCAGCCGGCTCGACGACGTGGGCGGGCCGATGAGCTTGGCCCGGTTCTTCGGTAGCTTCGCGAGCGCCTCACGCGTCGCCGACCCGAGCATTGTCACCCGCTCGGTCTTGGTCTTGCTCTCGAAAGTGGTGAGCAAACCGGTTCGCGGGTCGTAGTCTTCGAGCTTGGCATTGAGCACAGCTCCGAGCCGGCCACCGGTGTCGAACAGGGTGAGCAACAACGCTTTCAACGTGTCGCCCTGCGGGTGCTTCTCGGCCGTGGCCACCAGGGAGGCGAACTCGTCCTTTCGCCATGCTCGCGGAATCTTGCGCGGCATCTTGAGCCCGGGGATACCGGTCGGCGGCTGGTCGACGAGCCCGATCGTGTGGGCGAACTTCCAGAGCGTGAGAATCCCCGTTCGCTTCGCCTTGAGCGTCCGCGGCGACAAGCCACGACGCTTGAGCCACGCCAGGAAGTCGAGCACGGATTCCGTGTTCAGATCGGCCGTAGTGGCCACCGGTATGCGTAGGGACATGGCGAAGCGTCCCACGGTGTACCGCAGTTGCTTCTCCGCACCACGCGACAGATCGGGCCGGCCGACAACGTAGGCGTCTATGAGCTTGGAAAGGGGCGTAGGGGCGGACGGTGAACGTGGCGACTTGCCAGATGATGAGCGATCGCACGGCCT
>JAEUIL010000514.1 GCA_016794255.1 Planctomycetaceae bacterium
AAAGAATCGCACTGGGGCCTATTTGTCGTCGATCTCGAAACTGGCGAGACATTGTATGAGCATCAGCCGAATCAAATGTTTGCGCCAGCGTCAGTGACGAAACTGTTCTCGGTCGCCGCGGCACTCGACGAGTTGGGGGGCGACTATCGCTTTCAAACACCGGTCTACACGCGCGGCAAACGTCATGAGTCGGGCGTTCTTGACGGTGACCTGATCCTCGTCGGGCAAGGCGATCTCAGCTTCGGCGGTCGCACGGACGAGCAAGGACGCATCGCGTTTCAGAACGTCGATCACACCTACGCTTCGCCAATCAACATCGGCGACTGGACACGTCCCGATCCGCTCGGCGCATTGAAAGATTTGGCGCGGCAGATCGCTGCGGCTGGCGTGAAAGAGGTACGTGGCGAAGTGCTCGTCGATGATCGGCTCTACGATCATGCCGAAAGCACCGGCTCGGGCCCGCGACGGTTGACGCCCGTGATGCTCAACGACAACTTGCTTGACGTTCGCATCTCACCCGGCACGGAGCCTGGCCGGCCGGCGCATGTCGAGTGGAGACCGCAGGGAACGGCCATTCACGTAGATGCTCAGGTCGAAACCGGCTCCGCCAAATCGTCGCCTACAATTTACTTGTATGCCTCACCCAGCGGGCTGACCGTCCGCGGCTCAGTCGCCGTCGATGGTCCGTCGCGCGTCGTGGGGTACGAGTTCGAGAACCCTGCCCTCGCGGTACGCGCGTTGTTCATCGACTGCTTGCGGAGCGCCGGCGTGAAGGTCAACGCGTCACCCTTGCGAGTCGGCCCGGCAACTTTGCCTCCGCTGGGTGATTACGGGCCGGACAAGCCGCTGGCGGTGCATACTTCACCACCCTTCAGCGAGTCGGCCAAGCTGATCCTCAAAGTAAGCCACAACCTACAGGCAAGTACCCTACCGTTGTTGCTCGCCACTCGGCACAAAAAACGAACGCTCGACGACGGACTGCGGTTGCAAGCGGCGTTCCTGGCCAAGGCGGGCGTCGACGTGGCGACAATTTCGTTTGGTGGCGGAGCCGGCGGCGATCGTGGCGATTACGTCACTCCCGCGGCGACGGTCGCGCTGTTGCGGCACATGTACAAGCACCGCGACTTTGCGGCCTACCGCGAGGCGTTGCCCGTGCTGGGCGTCGATGGCACGCTCGCGAAGGCCGTGCGCGGCGACAGTCCTGCCCGCGGTAAAGTTCGTGCCAAAACCGGCACCTATACCGTAGGCAACCGTCTAAATCAGTCGACGGTCTTGCTCAGCAAAGCCCTGGGCGGGTACGCCGAATGCCGTAGCGGTCGCACAGTGGCCTTCGCCGTCTTCTGCAATCTCGTGCATCTCAACAAGCAACGCGACGCCGCGGCGATTGGCAGCACGTTGGGTGAGATGTGCGAGGTCATGGTCAACGAACTGTAATGAACTCGCAAAATCGTCACGATCGATACAGATGGCACTTCGTGGGCAATGGATGCGTTTCCACCTCGGTTCCTTACGGAACCCCAGGAATCGCACGGTTCGCAAAAGCTATGGTTACACGGACTCGGTATTGATCCGTCAACCTGTGCCAAGACTGTTGCCATGCGTTGTTTACTGGTTTTACAGCTCGTAGTTCTGTCGCTGCTCACCCTGCTCGGCGTCGCTCGAGGCGAGACCTCGATCGAAGGTTTCACCGAGCCGATTCGTCGCATCGATCTGGCCGCAGCCGAGCCGGGAATCCTGGTCAAGTTGTTTGTCAAGGAAGGCGAGTCGATCACGATCGGTCAACCGTTGGCGCGCCTCGACCGAGAAGTACACGAAATCTCGGCCAAGATTGCCAAACGGGCCAAAGAGCAACGCGGGCGACTGAGTGCCGCTCAAGCCGAGTTAAAGCAACGCGCCCAACGGCTTGAACGCCTGCGGACCATCGAGCCAAAACGGTTCGCGTCGGCCGACGAGATTGCCCGCGCCGAGACCGAACTCTCGATCGCCGAAGCCAATCTCCTGGCGGCCGAAGAGCAGATCGCGATCGACACCTTAGAACACGAGAAAGCACGTGCGATTCTGGAACGCCGCGAGCTTCGTTCACCGATCGATGGCGTGGTCATCAAGCTGCATCGTGAAGAACGTGAGTTTGTCAGCGTAATCAATCCCACGGTCGTGACGGTCGTGCAACTCCATCCGCTGCAGGTGATCTTCCCGGTGCCGACGACCACGGCACTCAAGCTAGCCAAGGAACAGCAGGTCTCGCTGCGCGTTCCGGAACTGAAACAGGACGCCGTGGGACGCATCGAAATGATCTCGCCCATCACCGAGGCCGAGAGTGGTACGGTCCGCGTCAAGGTGCTGATCGACAATGCTCAGGGACAATATCGCGCCGGAATGCGCTGCGTATTGAACCCCGGTCAACCCACGAGTGCTCCACTGGCAAGCGTGAATTAACGCCCAACGCATGGTCCGCGACGAAATCCGAATCCGTTCCCCCCGCACGCCCCACTTCATCCATGTCACTCACCCTCGAAGCGCCACTCGCCGCCGAGACCGTGACTGCGCCGCGCTCTGAGCGAGCGGCGACCGTAACAACGGCGGTGCTTGAGTTGACGGTGCGTGTCTCTGCCGCGGGAAATGCAGAAGCCGCAGCAAAAGGCCTCGTTGATGGCCTCTGCCATCAAGTCCAGGCGGACCAGGTGGTGTTTGCCGTTCGTCGCCAGAATAGCCCCGCACTCAAACTCGTCGCCTCGTCGGCAGTGCGTCAGCTGAGTCCCAGCGCGCCGTGGGTTCAAGATTTGGCGCGGGTGCTCAATGAATCTTGCGGCGATGATCTGTGCTGGCTCGACGATTGCCCGCTGTTTGCCGAGTTCGGCGAATCATCAAGAATCGCTCGGCTGGAATTCCACACCGCAGACGGCACATCCGTCGGGGCCGCGATCGCCGTGTGGACCAATGCCGCACGTGCCGGAGCCGCGGAGCCGCTGTTACGTCTAGCGTCGCATGCACTCGCTCCGGTGTTGGCACTGCACGCACGATCGTCGCTTCATGCGTGGTCGGCACGAATTGTCGACTGTTTGCCGCCGTGGTTGACTCGTCGATATCGTTGGGCCTTGCTTGGCAGCGTGATCGTGGCGCTGGCGGCTCCATGGCCGTACACGATCAAGGCCCAAGTTACCCTCGAGCCGGTTGAGCATCGTTTTGTATGTGCGCCGTTCGAGGGGGTCTTCGAGCAGAGCCTCGCACAGCCCGGCGACCAAGTCGAGCCGGGGCAAGTGCTCGGTCGCATGGATGGCCGCGAGTTGCGAACCAAGCTCGCGGCGTTAGATGCCGAACTCGCCCGGGTCACGCGCTCACGAGACTCGAATCAGGCGACGAACAAGCTTGCCGCTGCGCAGATCGATCGCCTGGAGATGGAGAGACTGACCCAAGAGCGCGATCTGATCGAACGACGCATGCAGCAACTCGAAATCCGCGCGCCGATCGGCGGCGTAATCGTAAGTGGCGATCTCCGTCGACACGCCGGCGCGACCGTGAACGTCGGTCACACCTTGTACGAAGTCGCCCCGCTCGAGCG
>JAEUIL010000529.1 GCA_016794255.1 Planctomycetaceae bacterium
GACCGCCACCGAACTGACCGGTGAATGCCGGACGACCGGGACCTCGACCGCCACCGGGTCGACCGCCGCCGCCACCGCCTCCACCATAACCCGGTCGGCCACCGCCGCCGCCACCTTGCGGACGACCACCACGGGGCGGACCACCACGATCGCCACCATGAGATTGTTGCGGGGGAGCGCCCCCTTCGGGTGCTGCGCCGCCCGCGGCATTGCCAGCCGTCTGCGGAGCGCCCGCCGGGCGACCACCGCGACGCGGCGGACGACGATCACGGCGTGGAGCACCCTGGCCTTGACCCGCGCCTGGGGCACCAGCGCCTTCGCCACCTTCTGGTCCGCCCGGTTGACCGGCGACTTGCGGTTGACCAACACCACCTTGTCCTTGACCACCACGACGTCGCGGCCCGCGCGGCGGACGGGGGCCTCGTTCGCCATCACCGCCCCGTCCCGGCGGCCCTTCGCGGCGCGTCCCCGGCTTAATCATGGTGAGCGAAACGCGACGACGTTGCTTGTCGACTTCCAGAACCCAGACTTTCACAATGTCGCCGACCGCCGCCACTTGGTGCGGGTCTTGCACGTAGCGCCCGGCCAACTGACTGATGTGGACCAAGCCGCTGTCTTTGAGACCGATATCGACGAACGCGCCGAAGTCGACGACGTTGAGCACCGTGCCATCGAGCTCCATGCCGGGCGACAGATCGTCGACCTTGAGCACACCTTTCTTGAAGATCGGCGCCGGCAGCGCTTCGCGCGGGTCACGGCCTGGTCGTGCGAGTTGCGCCAGGATATCGCGCAACGTCATCGCACCGACGTTGATCTCGCCGGCGAGTTGTTCGACATCCAACTGAGCGAGCCGTTCCGCGAGTTGCCCCACTTTCTCTTTGTCGAGCAAATCACTGGGTGTGAAGCCCACCTTGCTCAAAATCTGTTGGGCGATCGCGTAACTCTCGGGATGAATCCAGGTCACATCGAGCGGATTGTCGCCATCGACGATCTTTAAGAAGCCGGCGGCTTGGACATAGGTGCCGTCGCCGATCCCGGTGACGCTCTTGAGCTGCTCACGAGCCTTGAACGGGCCGTGCTGCTGGCGGTGATCGTAGATCCGCTGCGCGGTGAGTTGATTCAAGCCCGACACATAACGCAACAGCGCCGGACTGGCGGTGTTCAAATCGACGCCGACGAAATTGACGCACGACTCGACCACCGCATCGAGCGAGTTGCGCAGATGGTTCGCCTTGATGTCGTGCTGATACATGCCGACGCCCAGGCTCGGCGGCTCGATCTTGACCAACTCGCTGAGCGGATCAAGCAAGCGCCGGCCAATCGACACGCCACCGCGGACCGTCGCGTCGAAGGTGGGAAACTCTTCGCGACCCAACCGGCTGGCCGAGTACACGCTCGCTCCCGCCTCGTTCACAATCACGTAAGTCACATTCTGATCGGCTAGTTCCGTGGCGATGATGTCGCTCACCACGCGCTCGGTCTCACGACCGCCGGTGCCGTTGCCGATCACGATCGTGTTGAGCGAGTGATTCTTAATCATCTCGACGATCTTCGCACGGCCCGCCTGACGACGCTCTTCCTTGCCGATGATGTGCATCAGCGAGTGTTCGATGAGATTGCCAAACTCGTCGAGCGCTACGAGCTTGCAACCGCTCTTGTAGCCGGGATCGATGGCGAGCAGTCGTCGGCCGCGAACCGGCGGTTGCAGCAACAAGTTTCGCAAGTTGCGGGCAAAGACCGACACGGCATGCGCTTCGGCACGATCGGTCAGCTCGCGGCGCACTTCGCGCTCCAGACTTGGCAGCACCAGACGATCGAGCGCGTCACGGGCGCAACCGCGGAGAAGCACGGCATGCGGATGATCGCCCGGCACGAGCAACTCGTCGACCGCGGCATACATCGCTTCGAGATCGAAGTCGATTTTCACGCGCAGGGCTTTGGCCCGTTCGCCGCGATTGATCGCCAAGATGCGGTGCGGCGGGACATTGGCCACCGCTTCGCGATAGTTGAAGTAATCGCGAAACGCCTTCAGGTCCGGGCCGTCTTTCTTGGCTTCCTTCTTCTTCGGCTTTTCCTTCTTTCGCTTGCCCGGCTTGGCGGCTGCCTCGGAAGTGACTTCGTGAGCCAACTCGCCGGTCGCGGCCAAAGCGACGTCGCCGGGAGGTTCCACGGCCACGGGCTCAGATTCGGTTGCCGTTTCCGCATCAGCGGGTTGTTCGTCAGACTCGCGATGTTCGACGGCTGGAGCCGGAATCGACTCGACCACCGTCTCGTCGCTCTCGGCGTGGGTCGCTTCGATCGCATCGACGACTGCGGACGAGGCCACCTCGGCCGGGGCGTCGGTCTCGGTCGACGACTCAGTTGCAGGCGCTGCGTCGGACTTCGTCGCCGCGTCGGTCGCTTCGTCCTCGCCCCATAACATGGTCTGTTGCGGGCCCGCGGGAGCAGCTTCGCCCGACTTGCCGTCTTTCTTTGCCTCGGGCTTCACTTCAGGCTCGATCGCCAGCGTGGCCAGCGTGCCGGTGCTCTCAAAGATCGCGCGCAACTTACCGCGCAGATCGGCGCGTTCGGCAAACATTTCGGCCAGGATGTGACCCGCGCCCAACAGCGCGTCGGCACCGTGCATGACCTTCTTATCCGGGTTCACAAAATCCTTGGCCCGGGCATCGAGATCGAGTGCGGCATCATCGCGGCGCAGAATCTCGAGCGCCAGCGGTTCCAAACCGCGTTCGCGGGCCAGCGTGGCCAGCGTTTGCTTCTTCGGCTTGAAAGGCAAATACAAATCTTCGAGCCGCTTGGTCGTATCGGCGGCGAGAATCGCATCACGCAACTCGGGCGTCAGTTGCCCTTGCGAATCGATCGAGCGCAGGATGGTCTGCTGCCGATCGGCCAACAGTCGCGCCTTGACGATGCGCTGCTCGATCTGCCGCAGCTGTTCTTCGTCCAGCCCGCCGGTCTGATCCTTGCGATAGCGCGTGATGAAAGGGACCGTGTTGCCCGCATCGAGCAGTTCCACGACCGTCTCGACCCGCGCTTGGGGAAGTCCGAGACCTTGAGCAATCCGTGCCAAATCGATAGCGGGCAATTGAGCCATAAACGAGGTATCCAAAATCTGATGGTGGCCGAACCGGTCGAGCCGTTAGAACCCGACGAGTCGGCACAAACTCGCTAGCAATACCGGCAGACGTTTCTGCGCGGAGCGCCCAA
>JAEUIL010000570.1 GCA_016794255.1 Planctomycetaceae bacterium
GCCGTCTGCGTACGACACCGAGTCGGATCCGCCGAAGCCGGTCCCGCACGTGGCGCTGTTGCCCGGTGGTCGCAAGATTGTGGCGCCGGCGCCTCCGGGGAAACGCGGCGAGGCAGTGAAGAACGGCGATTTGAATGGGAAGTCGGCAGGTTCGGCGGCTATGGAACCTGTGCCGTTTGTGATCAAAGGTAGTGAACCGACCACGGTTGAAGCCGAGCCCAAGCCCGAGGTAACGACCAGCAACAATCGCGCCATCCCGCGCACGCCCGAATATACCCGGAAGCTCGAACCGGTCGGCAAGAGTGACTCGACCGTCGCGAATAATGCCTCGACGACCAAATCGACTCCGTCGAAAGAGGCCGAATCGCCGCTCGAGCGTACGACGCCGGTGACAACGTCGAAGACGACGCCCACGGGCCATCCGCTGCAGTCGGCCAAGCCACTGACGCCGCAGTTGCTCTCATTGCAGAATAAAGTGCGTCGCGTGATGACCAGTTACTTTCCGCGCCGCTTGAACAGCCGCGAGCACGATTGCTGGGAAACCATGCACGCCGTGATCGCGTATGGTCTCGACACCGATATTCACCGCGACGGACCCGGCGGCAAGCTGGTCAACGGTGCCGGCTGGTTGTGCTTCAACGGCTCGTGCGCGAACTACCGGCTGCTGTATGTCGAAGATGGTCGCGTGATGGCCCGGCAAGGCGTGGGCGTCCAAGGACACTTCGGCCAGTTCCTCGCCATTCTCGCCCAGTCGCAAATGCCGCTCAGCTATCCGATGCTGGTCGAGGGCAAAGAGTTCACCGTCGGCGATCTGCTCGAAAGCGAAAAGGTCACCTGCCAGTCGGGCATGGAGTTGACCTTCAAGCTGATCGCGATCACCAAGTATGCAGAAGATCTCGACGAACGGTGGCAGAATAATCGCGACGAAACGTGGTCAGTCGAGAAACTGGTCAAAGAAGAACTCGCCGCTCCGATTCGGGGTGCTGCTTGCGGTGGTACGCATCGCCTGACCGGGTTGGCGTATGCCGTGCGTCGTCGCGAGCAACTCGAACAACCGATGGATGGCGAGTTTGCCCGGGCGAAGAAATTTCTTGAGGACTACCATCGCTACACGTTCTCACTGCAAAATCGCGACGGCAGCTTTAGCACCGAGTGGTTCCGTGGTCCCGGCTCGCGGCCTGACTTGGGGCGCCGTTTGCAGACCACGGGTCACATTCTCGAATGGCTTGTGTTCTCGCTCCCCGAACGTGATCTGACCGATCCACGCGTCGTGCGGGCGGTCGATTATTTGGCAACCATCATGGCGGCTAATCCGGATCGCGAATGGGAAATTGGTCCGTTGGGGCACGCGATTCACGCCCTTTCGCTGTACAACGAGCGGGTCTTTGTCGCTCATGAGAACGAGCAACGCGAACTGGCTCGTGAACGGCTCAGCGATCGCGGCTCGAACGTCCGTCGGGCGCAAGTGAAAGTCGATCCGGCGACGGGTGACGCGATCGAAGAGTAGTTCGCCACGCTGGTTTTCGACGGCGCAGGGTGAGTGAGCGGCAGGGGCCGTCGTCGGAACGTTGTGATCAAAAACAATCGGGGCTCTGCCGGCATTTTTTGGCCGATTCAGCGGTTGCCCGTCGCCGCGAAAACCCGTACATTTTCACGGCGTCGCCGGTTGTGAGCGTGCCTCGCTAGCGCTCCTTGTGGATCCGGCACGGCGCTCGTCCCAGCCCTGTCGCGGTCTTTGCCCGTTCCGCGCGACTCTGCCGGATATCAGCCGTGAAGTTCAACGAAGAACTCGAAACGATCCTCGCTGCCGTCGTGAAGCTGACCAAAGGAGTCGGTGCCGACGCCGTGCTGCTCTTGGCCGACGAAGCGATCGACTGGCCCGAGTTGGCCGCGCGGCTCGAAGGGGAAAAGATCGTCGTGGCCGTCGAGCGTTCCGAGGATGCCGTGGCCGCGGTCGAGGCGGGCCTGCCCACTGTGCTGGTCGATACCACCGAGGTGCCGGTCTACGACAAGCTCTCGCAGTCGCTGCTGAAGGCGATTGCCGACGAGATGCTGGCCCCCGCGTCGCGTGTGGTCGCTCTCTACAGCGGCTTCGAGGCCGGCACGCTCGACTCGATCAGTGTCATCGATTTGGGCGACCACTTGGGTCGACTCACCGTTCGCGATCTGCGGCAGCTCGAAACCCGCGTGCCGCTCGATACGTTGCAGACGGTGGTCAATCTCGCGCTCGAAATCGGTCGCGAGGGGCGCGAGGGGAAACCGGTCGGCACGATGTTCGTCGTCGGCGACGTCGTCAAGGTCCGCAAGTTTTCCCGCTCGGCGAGCTTTGATCCGGTGCGCGGTTACAGCCGCAAGGAACGCAATCTCAAGCACGCTCGGGTGCGCGAGGGGATCAAGGAGATCGCGCAAATGGATGGTGCGATCGTCGTGGCGCCCGACGGGACCGTCGAGGCCGCGGCCCAATACATCGACGCCCCGGCAGCGGACATCTCGCTCTCGAAAGGCTTAGGCGCTCGTCACTGGTCGGCCGCCGCGATCACGCGAGCCACCAAAGCGGTTGCCGTCGCGGTGAGCGAATCGAGCGGCACCGTGCGAATCTTTCAGAACGGCGAATGCGTGTTGCGCATTGAGCCGTTCCGTCGCCCGATGAAGTGGAAAGAGTACGAGTACGAGCCGCCCTCGGCAGAGTGAAACTTTCGCGAGCGCAAACTTGCTCACAACAGTTGGCGGAACTCGTCGACGGTCAGGCCGGCATCGACGACGATACCACCCATGGTAATCGCATTGACGGGATTGTGCCGCGGAATGACCAACTTCTTCTTGCCGTTGGTCATGACGATGTGCTTGCCCTGTCGCAGTACCCAGAAGCCGACCTTCTGAAATGCTCGAATGGCATCGAGATGGTTGATCCCCGGCAGCTTGGGCATCGCTAGACCGCTACCTCGATTTCACGCACCTCACCACCTGCCTCCGGTTCGATGTCGGCTTCTAGATACTCTTGGATGGCCGAAGCGATGTTCGCCAAGGCTTCTTCTTCGGTGGCACCTTGGGACCAGCATCCAGGAAGACTCGGGGCACAAACCGCATAGCCTTCTTCTGATGGATAAAGTGAAACCTTGATCTTCATCTTGCGTAGACCTGCCGAAATGAAAATGTTCTACCGTCGATTCACTCTGGCTGAAATTGGCATCTAAGGCAAGCATTAAGATCGATTAGGTTTCCCAACGCACGACCAAATCGCCCGTATCGACGCGGGTACCGGGCTTGACCAACACTTCGGCGACTTTGCCATCGCGTTCGGCGTACAGGGTCGTTTCCATCTTCATCGCTTCCATCGTCAACAACTTCTGGCCGGCTTTGACCTGGTCACCCTCGTGGATCGCGACGGTCACGACCATGCCGGGCATCGGTGCGCCGACCTGGGCGAGGTTGCCGGACTCGGCTTTCTTACGGGCGGCGACTTTCGGTTCGAGGGCGCGATCTTGCACGTTCACGTCGCGTGGCTGACCGTTGAGTTCAAACGAAACGTTTCGCTGCCCGTCGGGCTGAGCATCGCCGACGTTGAGGAACTTCATGATCAATGTCTTGCCGCGTTCGATCTCGACGGCTACTTCCTCAGCCTGCGTGGGACCGTAGAGGAACAGCGGCGTCGGGATCATGCTCACGTCGCCGTAACGCTCTTGGCTGGCGACGAACTCGTTGAACACGCGGGGGAACATGATGTACGACAACACATCGCGGCGCGACGGTTTGTCGCCGATGAGCGTCTCGAGTTTCTGCTCGACCGCGGCAAAGTCGGTGGGCGGAATGCTTTCGCCCGGCCGGGTGAGCAGCGGTTGTTGGCCACGCAGCACGCGCTCGATGATCTTCGGCGGGAAACCACCCGGCGGCTGACCCATCCGGCCCGAGATGAGATCGACCACCGACTCAGGGAACGCCAAGTCGCGTTTCCCTTCGAGAATATCCTGCGGCGTGAGGTTGTTCGTGATCATGAAAATCGCGAAGTCGCCCACGGCCTTGGACGACGGCGTGACTTTGACGATATCACCCAGCAGCGTGTTGACCTCGGCGTACATGCGACAGATTTCGTGCCAACGATCGGCCAATCCAACCGCCTGAGCTTGCTCGTAGAGGTTCGTGTACTGTCCGCCGGGCATCTCGTTGCGATAGACGTCGGCGGTGCTCGCCTTCATGTCGGCTTCGAACGGCGAGTAATACTTGCGGACCTGTTCCCAATATTGATCGAGCAGTTGCACGTGGTCGGGATTCAAGCCGGTGTCACGCGGCGTGAATCGCAGTGATTCGATGACCGAGCCGAGGTTCGGCTGCGAGGTGAGGCCCGACAGCGGTCCCATCGCGGCATCGGCGATCTCCAGGCCCGCCTCGGCCCCTTTGAGAATGGCCGCCGCTTGCACGCCGCTCGTGTCGTGTGTGTGGAAGTGGATCGGAATGCCGATCTCTTGCTTGAGCGTCTTGACGAGCAACTCGGTCGCGTACGGCTTGCACAGCCCGGCCATATCCTTAATGGCCAGGAAATGCGCCCCCATCTTCTCGAATTCCTTTGCCAATTCGACGTAGTACTTCAGGTTGTACTTCGTCTTCTTCGAGTCGAGCACGTCGCCGGTATAGCAGATCGCCGCCTCGCAGATGCCGCCGTGTTCGACGACCGCTTCCATGGCGACCCGCATGTTCGGCACCCAATTCAGGCTGTCGAAGATGCGGAAGATATCCATGCCGGCTTGGACGCTTTCCTTAACGAACTCACGGACCACATTGTCGGCATAATTCGCGTAGCCGAGCGCGTTCGAGGCCCGGAACAACATCTGGAACAAGATGTTCGGCACCCGCTCGCGCAGGTCGGCCAAGCGTTGCCAGGGGCACTCTTTGAGAAACCGCATCGTGGTGTCGAACGTGGCGCCGCCCCACATTTCGAGCGAGAACAACTGCGGGCACAGCTTCGCGTAAGCGTCAGCGATCGCCAGCATGTCGTAACTGCGCAGCCGCGTGGCGAGCAGCGATTGATGAGCATCGCGGAGCGTGGTGTCGGTGATGAACAATTGCTTTTGCTGACGCACCCATTGGGCGAATTTCGTCGCGCCCAACTCTTTGAACTTGTCGCGCGTGCCGGGTTGGATCGACAAGTGATCGGTCTTCGGCACCGGGGCCTGGCCGCGTTCGATGACTGCCGGGCGAGTCTTGATCAGCGGATGGCCATTCACCGCCACCTCGCCCAGGTAGCGCAACAGCTTCGTGGCCCGATCGCGCCGTGGTGCGAAGTTGAACAACTCGGGGGCGTCGTCCATGAATCGAGTCGTGAAGCCACCCTTCAAAAACTGCGGGTGCGTCACGAGATTGATCAAGAACGGAATGTTCGTCTTCACGCCACGCACGCGGAACTCTTGCAGCACGCGTTCCATGCGGATCGCGGCATGATCAAAGGTCCGGCCCGAGGCGGTGACCTTCACGAGCAACGAGTCATAGAACGGCGTCACGACCGCGCCGCTGAACGCCGTGCCCGCGTCGAGACGGACTCCCATGCCAGCCGCCGAACGATAGTGGCTGATCTTGCCGTAATCGGGCAAGAACTTGTTCTCGGGGTCTTCGGTGGTCACGCGACACTGGATCGCATAGCCGCGCGTGGTGATCTTCTTTTGGTCGCCCAAGTCGATCTCGGCATCGGTCAGCTTGTGCCCCTGTGCGACCATGATCTGCGTACGGACAATGTCGATGCCCGTGACGACTTCGGTGACGGTGTGCTCGACCTGAATGCGCGGGTTGACCTCGATGAAGTAGAACTTGTTCGTGTCGCTATCGACGAGGAACTCGACGGTCCCGGCGTTGACGTAGTTTACCTGACGACCAATGGCGATGGCGGCGGCGCAAATCTCATCGCGCAACTTGCCGTCGAGATTCCAAGCCGGGGCGATCTCGACGACCTTTTGGTGACGGCGTTGTAGCGAGCAGTCACGCTCGTACATGTGCACAAGCCCGCCGTGTTTGTCGCCCATCAATTGCACTTCGATGTGCCGAGGGCGTTGAATGAACTTCTCGATGAACACGTCGCTGCTGCCGAATGCGGCGAGGGCTTCACGCTGGGCTTGTTCGAGCGATGGGGCCAAGTCTTTCGCCTCGCGCACGACGCGCATGCCGCGACCGCCGCCCCCCTTGGCCGCTTTGAGAATGATCGGAAAGCCAAGCTTCTCGGCGATCTTCGTGGCGCTCGCGCCGTCGGTCAGCGGCTCGTTGCTGCCCGAGAGAATCGGCACGTTCGCTTTGATCGCGATGGCCCGGGCCATGATCTTGTCGCCGAGTTGTTCGAGCACCGCTGGCGGCGGTCCGCAGAAGGTGATCCCCGCCGCCTCGCAAGCGCGGGCCAAGTCGGGATTCTCGGAGAGGAAGCCGTAGCCCGGGTGAATGGCGTCGACGTCATGCGCCTTGGCGATCTCGATGATACCGGCGATGTCGAGATACGCGCGGATAGGCTCGCCGGGCTTGCCGACCTGATACGCCTCGTCGGCCTT
>JAEUIL010000622.1 GCA_016794255.1 Planctomycetaceae bacterium
TATCGCCTTTCAAGGCCCAACCGAGCGCGCCCGATGAAGAATACTGAGCGACGAAGGCACAGTCGGTGTTCGTGTCGTACGTGGTCAACGAGGTCGTGCCCGACGTGAAGTCGAAATCCTGCGTACCACGAATGCGACCGACGATGTTGGCATTGTCATTGCTATCCACCGCCAGACTCGTGATCTCGGAGACTACGCCGGCATCAAACGTGTGGACCCACAACAGCGTGCCGGTGGTCGTGTATTTGGCCAAGAAGCCGGCCAGTGTCGAGACGGTGTATGGCGAGCCGGGCGAGTTCGTGGGATCGAAGTTCACATCGTTGCTGTACGTGCCGCTGACGAACAGGTTGCCCGACGAGTCGTAGGCCGTGCGAATTGAGTCGAGAATGTTTTGAGCATAGAGCAACTGCACGGCTGACTGAAAATCACCCACCAGGGCATAACGCGCTTCGAGCGTTTCAAAACCGAGCCGACGTTGACGAGCGGAATTGATGGAGGAAGAAGCGACACGACGACGAATTTGCGAATGACGCAGGTTCATACGGCTGCTCTGGCGATGTGGGTTCACTGCGAATGCAGTGTGATTTTCGAACCGGGTGCGAACGCACCGAATCAGCCGAAGCCGACAGCTTGGCTGTTCCACACTAGGTTGACGTAACGCTGGCGTTTGCCGCCATTCGCGTGAAAATCGGCCCTGTCTAGATGCCCCAAGGACGTAGAACCGCTACGACCTGTACCGAGAATACATGCATGTGGCTCACCCGCAACGTTGTTGCTCGGCCACCACAGTGTCGCGGCGCTCTTGAGCGAGACCGAGGCGCGTGTTTCCGAAGAGGCCGCCCCGCGACGGGCTATGACCTAGCGTTTGGCGCTGATGCACCACAGGTGCTGGAACGTGCGAATGTAAATCTCGCCGTTCGAAATGGCGAGCGACGAATATGTCGATTCGCGAGGAAGTAGCATGTTCGTGGCTAGCAATTCGTATTTGGGATTGGCCGCGAAGACGAGCGTCGCGCCGTTGCGCATCAGCACGTATAAGCGACCGTCGGCATGGACCATCGACCCCCACGTGACACCAGCGTTGGGGCGCTTTTCGATCTTCCATTGCTCTTCGCCCGACTTCAACTCGTAACAGTGGGGCACGCCGTTTTCTTCGACAATATAAGCATGCTCGCCGACGATCAGGCCCGATCCGACCCGTTGGATGTTCTTCTCGTGGAGCCACAATCGATCGGCAGTGATATCGCCGGTGCCGCCCAATCGCACCGCGAGCGCCGCGCCCGTGTAGCCTGACATGGCCACAGCCATGCCGTTGCCGACAATCGGCGAGGTATAGACATACTTATTCAGCCCGTTGCAGAGCCAGAGTTCCTTACCTGACTGAGGATCGAAGCCTTTGAGATAAGGTGTCGTGCTCAGCAGCAGTTGATCTTTGCCATTCACGTTCGTGACGAGCGGCGTGCCCCACGAGCCTGCTTTCTCCTCGTGCTCCCAGACCGTCTTGCCAGTCGTTTTATCGACAGCCAGCAAGAAATTGCGACCTTCCTTTTCATTCGGACCGCACCAGAGAATCGCGAGATCGCCCCACAAAACGGGCGACGAACCATTGCCGAACGCATGCTCCCATTTACCTAGGTCCGTCCGCTTCCAGATTTCTTTGCCCGCGGTGTCGTAGCAATACATGCCGGCCGATCCGAAGCTGACGACAATCAACTTGCCGTCTGTCACCGGCGAGGCATTGCAGTACCAACTCGGATTCCAGTTCCGTTCTTTCTGATCGTACGGCACGTCCCGTTGCCACAACGATTTGCCATCGGCGCGATTCAAGCAGATCAGACTTCGCACGACGCCATCTTTGTGTGCCTGGGTCAGATAGATGCGGTCGCCGAAAATGATTGGCGTCGAGTTGCCCTGATGCTCGAGCGCGACCTTCCACTTCACGTTCTCGGTGTCGCTCCAGGTGAGCGGTAGATTTTTCTCGTCGCAATGCCCTTGTCCCGTGGGGCCACGCCACGCCGGCCAGTCGCCGCCGCAGGCTGAGAGCGCTGAACCGACGAGCAAGA
>JAEUIL010000638.1 GCA_016794255.1 Planctomycetaceae bacterium
CCTTGCTCGATGAAACGTCGCAGCTCTGCGAAACGAATGCACATAGCGGCAATTCCATTTGCCAGTTGATACGAGCGTTGAGTCATCCTGACTCTTGGTTCTAAACCATCGCGTGTTACTTCGAGGCAGCGGGCGCTTGAGCGACCGTATTGCCCCGCAGCGGCTTGATCACTGCTTCGACCTCAGTCACCAACTGGTCGAGAATCGGCTGATGGACGGCGGGGGTGATCTTCGCCTTTTGCACATCAGCCAGATTCTTCGGCAACGTCTTGGTCAACTGATCGCTACAGGTCGTCAACTTGCTGTGCAGGTTGAGCGCGGGCGACTTCAAATTCGCATCCGCACCGGCCAGCAAACCTTTCGCGCCTCCCGTGGGCGATTGACCATCGCCACGTCGCAAGGCATCGGCGAGCGTGTTGACCATATAGAGGACATGGGTGATCAAAGGCAACGACTTTTCAGGATTGCCCGACTCGGTTGCCATGGCCTTGGCGGTCTCGCCCACACCCACGACCGCTTCTTTCAACTTATTGGTGCCGCTCAGGTTCTTCGAGTCGATCGCCGCAATCGTGGCCGCGGCATCAATTCGCAAAGTGTAAGGCAACGATTCATCGGTCAGAATCGTTACCAAACCGGCGACGACCGCAGGATCGTTGGCCTCAGGCAGGCTCTTTTCGGCAAATGCTTGCAGGATGTTCGCCGATCGTTTGCACAGCCAATGCCAACCTGCCGGATCGTATTTCTCGGGCCGCTTGCCGGCGAGGTACGGCGTGATCGCAGCGACAATTTCCTTGCGTTGCTGCGGCGTCGTTTCCAACTCGGCATGACGTGTAAGGCTTTCGATCGCCGTCGCCTGCAAGTACGCCGGGACGTCTGTCGACTTGAGCACTTCGACGAGCTTCGTAGTCCCTTCCGGGAGCGGGATCGCGGGTGTCGCGCCTTCGCGCTCCACGCGGTCTAGCGATCCGACCAACATCAACAAGTTTACCCGAGCTAGCGGGTTCACCTCTTTGTCGAGGATCACGGGCGTGGCATGCGCAATCACGCCCGCGTTCACCGCCTTGTGGAAATCTTTGAACTGCAAACGCGAGGCATTCGTGATCTTCAAACGCCAATCGTTCCGTAACTTGGTAGCCCCACTGGGACCAGCATCGGTCGTCGTGGGCATGGTGAACTCGGCGATCACGGCTTTGATTTTCTTTTCGATTAACGGTGCATCGGCCGGGATCAACTGTCCGGGGTTTTGCTCGCGGGTGCCAATCCCAGAGAACGCTCGCTCTTCTTCCTTGGTCAAGGGCGTTGCTTCGACGATCTTGTTGGGCGTCTGAGCGGCATCCTGCGCACGAGCGCGGGACCAAACTTCGGCACCCAGGTGAAACCATGCGGCCGACAGCACCGGAATAACGAGCCACACCAAACCCAGACGGCGAGCAGGCGATTGCGTTGGCATGATCAAGTTCCTTGACCCTTAGAGAGCAAACCGAACCACGATGTGCGACAGCTCACATCGGCGGCAAAAGTTCACCGGGGCGACGACACCAAGATAAGAACGACGTCGAGACAAGAACGGCCGCACTTGGCGGGAAGTCAACGACTCGGCCAAAGGCTCACAGCCGACACGATTCCCGCCGAAGGACCGCCTATTTATGCTAGCCAGGCCGGTGCCCCAAGTCAATGTAAACCGCTGCCGAGACACGGTTTCCGCGCATCAACCAGCGTGTTTGCCGCGGGTATTTGAAGGACGCGTGCAGGGAATTTGCGACAAGCCACGACGCACCTCCGACCCGCCAGTCCGCCGTAGGCCTGCTAGCACGGGCGAGTCCGCTACCGCGAAACGCTTAAACCAGCAGCTCGCGGATCACGTCACCCTTATCGATCGCCGGGGTCGGTCGGCCCGCGTGATCGAGGAACTTCACGTGTGGGTCGACACCCAACACGTGGAAAATCGTCGTGTGCAGATCGCTCGGCGTGAGCGGACGATCCTTGGGCGAGTCGCCGAGCCGCGTGGTGCTGCCGACGATCGTGCCTCCCTTGATGCCGCCGCCACCGACGAGCGTGAACATAGAGTTGCCCCAGTGGTCGCGTCCCGGTTGACCCATCGAGCCCGGCGGGCCACCGTTGCCACCGTCGTTCATCTTCGGCGTGCGGCTGAACTCGCCGCACAACACGACCAGCGTCTTGTCATACAGACCACGCTCGGTCAGATCGGTGAACAAGCCCGACACGAGATCGTCGACTTGTGGCAGGTACCGGTTCATCCCTTTCTCAAGATCCCAGTGATGATCCCAACCGCCCAGGTGAACGCTGACCCACGTCGTGCCGGCTTCGACCAATCGCCGCGCGAGCAACGTGCTTTGACCCCAAGGAGTGCGACCGTACATGTCGCGCACCTTCGGGTCTTCGCTCGACAGATCGAACGCCTTGGCCGCGGCCGGGCTGGTGACCATGTCATACGCTTGGGTCTGGAACCGATCGACCGCCACCGACGCGCTACCGACATCGAAGCCGTGTCGCAGTTGATCGAAATCTTTGAGCAACGTGTGGCGATCTTGCAAACGATCGAGCGTCAAATCCTTGATCGAACCGAGGTTGCGGACCTGGAATTTCGGCGAGTTCGGATCACCCTCGGTCTCGAACGGGTTGTACTCGTTACCGAGATAATTGCCGCCGAAGTAGCCGGGTCGCAGGCCGATGCTCATGCCATACGGAACCGCCGCGTGCGCCGGCATGCCACTGCGCCGCGGGCCGGTCATCTTCGTGGCAATCGCACCCACGAACGGATAGCGACCGCGATTGTCGGCGCCACTCACGCCGCCGCGTCCGGTCAACATGAAGTGACCGCCGGTGAAGTGGTCGCCCGTGTTGTGATAGAGCGAGCGAATGATCGAGAACTTGTCAGCGACCTTGGCTTGCTTGGGGAACAGTTCGGTGATTTCCATGCCGGGCACGTTGGTCTTGATCGGCGACCAGATGCCGCGATACTCCGACGGCGCGTCGGGCTTCATGTCGTACATATCCATATGGCCCGGTCCGCCGTCGAGCCAAATCAGAATGACGCTCGTGTCCTTCTTACTGGCCGATTGCTCTTTGGCCCGCAGCAGGTCCGCCATCCCGAGGGTGCCCATCCCGGCCATGCCGAGCTGCACGAAATTGCGGCGGCTCAGGCCATCGCAGTACGGCTTGGTGTTGCCCAGATTGATTCGCAACATGCGGCACCTCGAAAACGAATTCAGGAAGGAGGGAACAGGCGGGGCAAGCGTCAGGACTGACAATCCTGGGCCGGCGCAAACAGGGGCGGGGACCAACGATCAGTTCAATTTTATGTGATCGGCACTATAGTGTCCAGACTTGAAAGCAGCAAGCAAATGGTGCGCAGTACGATTCTATATACCAGGGGCCAGTCACCTCAGAGCTCGCGGGCCGATCTCCTGCGCCAGCCCGATGAGAATCCCCGCGGGACCGGGGAAGTAACCGAGGCGATAAATAAACGACCTTTTCGATGAACTTTGCGCCCCCGTTTTCTGAGCCGTGCGTGTGACAATGTGTGATCGCACATTAGTCGTTGGACATGCCCCACGTTGCCCGCTCTGGTTGCTCGTAGCACGCGAAACACGTGCTCAACGGGGCTCGACGTTCTCAACCGGCGGCGCTGCCGGGGCGGGCTCGGGGCCGACGATCGCCTCGAGGATCATGATCTTCTGCCAAATGTTGCGGCTCAAATCGTTCGTCAACACGGCGAGCCGATCGACCGCCTCGATCGCGACCGGGTCGGCGAACTCCTGCACGTAAATCGCGCCGGTCTTGCTCACCAGCGACAACAGCTCAGAGCAATAATCGAGATACCGGCCCAACTCGAACGGCGTCATCTTCCGCTCGGGCGACGAGGCGGTGTTCGCGCCGCGACCAGTGATTCGCTCGGGATCTTTCGTCAGTTGATGCATGTCGATAATGTGCGCGAGCGACCGCAACTCGTGAATCGCCTGCAACGCGCGGCCCCGTTTGATCCGCATTTCCAGTGTGATCACAAACACGATCGCCGCGCCCACCAACACGGCGGCGCTCGCGGTTGCCTCGAACGAGGTGACAAAGTGCTCGAGCTCGAACAACTCGTCGTTCATTTTCAACTGCGTCGCAATCACGGCGAAGAACGCAAAGATCGAACCGATCAGCAGTGCCACCACGATCCGCAAGGCCACGTTAGGCCGCCGAATGCGGGCCGACCGGCGAGCCGCTTCTTGGCCGATGTCGTACAAGTCATGAGCGATCCGGCTCAGACTGGAGTTCGGAAACCGCTCGGCGATCCGCCGCTCGAGCATCACGATCGTATCGACGATCTTGTCGGGCTGGAGATTGCGGAACGACATGGGCGGAAGTGCAGAGTGCGGAGTGGCGAATGCGGAGTGAAGCCGCAACTAATCTTTGGTTTGGGTCGACTCGTAATGTTCTTGCAGGAAGTCGAGCAACTCGCTGGCGTTGATCTGCTCGGCCGAGTTAAAGCGGAACTTGACCGTGTCGCTCTTGGCGCCCGAGATCAACTCGCGTTCGGCGGCGAGATCGGCGATCCGGCCGAGGGCGAAGCGGTTCTTCGGGCCATGTAGCGACAGGTCGATCGCCGCGGGCTTCTTGGTGTGGATCGTGGCCCAGGGCTCGCTGTGGCCGTTGACCATCACGTGGACCACCTGCTGGTTGTTCCACAAGAACTGCGACTTCTCGGCGGTCTCGGCGAGCACTTCGCACAGTTCTTCGAGCGCCTCGAGATCCCATTGCACACGTTGACCGGGCGGGAAACCTTTGCGTGACAGATGCCACTTGCGGCCGAGCACCTTCCACGGCATCACGTCCTCGGGGTTTTGCTCCACGCGGTCGGCGTACTTCTCGAATCCCTTGATCGAGTCATCGAGGAACTGCCAGAACTCGGGCTTGTTGATCTCGTCGTAGCTGTGCACGGCCAGTTGCACTTCTTGCCAGGGGCCGCGCAGGTTCTTGCACTTCACACGTTGCTCGCTGCCATACACCGGCAGATCGTGCATCTCGTTGAGCGGCTTGAGATCGAGGGCCTCGATGAGCTTCTCTCGCTGGAACGTCCGCTTGGCGACGCGGAACTTCATCTTCACGAGCCATTCTTCGCCCGTGATCGCGTGGAAGAACCAACCATCGCTCTTCTTTTCACCACAGATCTCGACGATCGTGCGGCTGTTCCAATTCGTCGGGCCGAAGACGCCTGAGTCGTGAATCTTGTCGATCACGGTCGACAGAATTCGGCCATCCCAGCGACAAGCGTTGCCGTTGCGCCCCACGCGGTCGACCGTGTGCCATTGCCGACCGTCGACTTCCCAAGGCATCTTGGCGTCGCGACCGACTTCGTCCAGATCGAGGTCGCCCGCTTGGGTTTGTTCTAGATCGGCCTGCGTGAATGTGCGCCGCTCGATGTACGGACCGGCTGCCAAGATCGGCGCGATCATCTCGCCGGTGTACGAACGGAGCAATGTCGTCTCGCCTTTCTTCGCGCCCTTCTTCTGTTGCTCCTGCCAACGCTGAGCATGTTCGACGACCGCCTCGGGCGTGCCGCTCACGACGACCTCGCCGCCGCCGTCGCCCGCCTCGGGGCCCATGTCGACGATCCAGTCGGCCGTCTTGATCACGTCCAGGTTGTGCTCGATCACCACGACGGTGTTGCCCAAGTCGACCAGCCGATTGAGGACGTCGAGCAACTTGGCTAGATCGTCGAAGTGCAAACCGGTGGTGGGCTCGTCGAGCAAGTAGAGGGTTTGGCCCGTGTCGGGTCGTGCGAGTTCGGCGGCCAGCTTCACGCGTTGGGCTTCACCGCCCGAGAGGGTTGGAGCCGATTGGCCGAGACGGACATAGTCGAGGCCCACGTCACAAATGGTCTGCAAGATGCGCCGCACTTTGGGAATGTTCGCGAACAACTCGGCCGCTTTGCCTACGGGCATGTCGAGCACGTCGGCAATCGAATAGCCCTTGAACCGCACGGCGA
This sequence comes from Planctomycetaceae bacterium, assembly GCA_016794255.1. Lineage (GTDB taxonomy): Bacteria > Planctomycetota > Planctomycetia > Pirellulales > PNKZ01 > JAEUIL01. The sequence goes on from JAEUIL010000638.1 coordinate 5,996, forward strand.
GCGTCTCGGGGTTGTAGCGTTTGCCGCCGCAGTCATCGCAGTCGACCCAAATGTCGGGCAGGAAGTGCATCTCGATCTTGAGTTGACCGTTGCCTTCGCACTTCTCGCAACGTCCGCCAGGAACGTTGAAGCTGAAGCGACGTGGTGTGTAGCCACGCAGTTTCGCCTCGGGCAAATGCGCGTACAGCTCGCGAATCAGGTCGAACACGCCCGTGTAGGTCGCGGGATTGGACGAAGGCGAGTTGCCCAGCGGTTGCTGATCGACGCGAATCACTTTGTTGATGTGCTCAATGCCGCGGATCGCATCGTGTGCGGCGGGCATAGTGCTCGCGCGGTGCAACACGCGGGCCAAGGCGTTGTACAACACATCCTCGATCAGCGAGCTCTTGCCACTACCGCTGACACCGGTAATGACCGTGAACGCACCGAGCGGCAGCGAGACGGTGACGTTTTTGAGGTTGTTGTGACGAGCACCGACGATGTCCAAAGTTGAAAGCGGAAAGCTGAAAGCTGAGGGAGTGTCGATCTGTGAGGATGCCGCACTCGCCTTGCGCGGCTTTCTGCTTTCAGTTTTCAGCTTTGGCCCCGCTTTCGCCTCGCCCAATGCACCGATCCGGCGCTGCTTCGGGATCCCGATCGCCTTCTTGCCGCTCAGATACGGGCCCGTGACGCTGCCGGGTTGCTTGGCCACCTCGCTGGGCTTGCCGCGAGCGACGACCGTGCCGCCATGCTCGCCCGCCTTGGGACCAAAGTCGAGCAACTGATCCGCGCCAGCGATCACTTCTTTGTCGTGCTCGACGAGCAGCAGGGTGTTGCCGAGATCACGCAGCTTGAACATCGCTTGGATCAACCGCGTGTTGTCACGCGGATGCAGACCGATCGTCGGTTCGTCGAGGACATACAACACACCGGTGAGACCGCTGCCGACTTGGCTTGCGAGCCGAATGCGTTGCGACTCACCGCCCGAGAGTGTCGGGGCGGGTCGGCCAAGCGTGAGATACTCGAGCCCCACGTCGACGAGGAACTGCAAGCGATTCTTGATCTCGCGGAGCAATTCGCCCGCGATCTTGCGCTCGGCGGCGGTGAGCTTGAGTTTGTCGAGCTGCGTGATCAGCAGGCCCAGCGGCGTGCGGCAGACTTCGTCGATCGTGCGGTCACGGAACCGCATCGCGGCCGAGTCGTCGCGCAGTCGGCTGCCGCCGCAGACCGAGCACTCGACCTCATCGACGAGATGGTCGAGCTTGCTGCGTAAACCCTGCGACAGACGTGCCGCCTCTTCCAGCGCCGGGTACAAACCCTTGTACTGAAACCGGAACAGCGGCGGACCTTTTTTCTGCTTCGACGACGCGTGCACGTCGATCCATGCCTCGCCGGTGCCGTGGAGCACGATGCGACGTTGCCGCGGATGCAACTGCTCGAACGGCACCTGAGTCGGTACGCCGGTATGCTGCGCGAGCGCTTCGAGCATCAGGGCGAACAGCTTGCTGTTGACGTTCGGCCACAGCGCGACCGCGCCTTGAGCGAGCGTCAGTTTCGGATCGCGAAGCAAAGCCGAGGTATTGGCCCCGCGCTGCGTGCCGAGTCCTTCGCAAGTGCCGCACCAGCCGAGCGAGCTGTTGAAGCTGAAGTTATGCGGCGTGAGCGGCTCGAAACTCCGCCCGCACTTGATGCAGGCGAAATGTTGGCTGTGAATCTCGGTCTGCCAGTTCTCCTCGGCCACGTCGTCTTGCGGATAAGCGACGTGCAACACCCCTTTGCCGAGCGCGAGCGTGCTTTCGATGCTGTCGGCAATTCGGCTCCGGGCATCACGCCGGATCACGGCGCGGTCGACGACCACTTCGACATTGTGCTTGCGACGCCGGTCAATCTCGGGCGGCGATTCGAGCGAGTACGTCTTGCCATCGACCCGCACGCGCAGATAGCCCTTGGCACGCATCTCGTCCCAAATCACCTCGTACTTCTCGCCGACATGCACCTCGATCGGTGCCATCAGATAGAGCTTCGTCCCCTCGGGCAGTTGCATCAGCTTCTCGATGATCTCGTCGGCGGTTTGCGTGCCGATCGGGATCTCGCAGTCGGGGCAATACGGTTGCCCGAGCCGTGCGTAGAGGATGCGCAGATAGTCGTAGATTTCGGTCACGGTCCCCACGGTCGAGCGCGGCGTGTGGCCGAGATTCTTTTGCTCGATCGCAATGGCGGGCGAGAGACCTTCGATATGATCGAGACGCGGCTTCGGCATCTGACCGACGAACTGCCGCGCGTAGGAACTCAAGCTCTCGACATAGCGGCGCTGACCTTCGGCATAGATCGTATCCATGGCCAGCGAGCTCTTGCCCGACCCGCTCGGACCGCAGCAGACGGTCATCTCATCGCGACGAATCTCGACGTCGACCCCCTTCAGATTGTGCTGCCGGGCACCTTGGACTTTGATTGTGGTGGTGTTGACCGTGGGGATGGCGTGGCGCGAAACCGCAAGCGAGCCGCCGTGCGTATGGGCTTGCGGTTGCTTTTTAGGTGGTAAACCGAGGACCTTGCGCAAGGCGCGACCTGTGTGCGACTCGGCAACCTCGGCCACTTCCTCGGGCGTGCCACAGGCGATGACGCGACCACCTCCCGCGCCCCCCTCGGGCCCGAGATCAATGACCCAGTCGGCCGTTTTGATGACGTCAAGATTGTGTTCCACGACGAGCACCGTGTTGCCCGCGTCGGCAAAATCGTGCAGCACTTTCAGCAGCAGGTGAATGTCGGCAAAGTGCAAGCCGGTGGTCGGCTCGTCGAGCAAGTACATCGTCTTGCCTGTGCTCTTCTTGACCAATTCGCGGGCCAGTTTCACGCGCTGGGCTTCACCGCCCGAAAGCGTCGGCGAGGGCTGCCCGATCTTGATGTAGTCGAGGCCCACGTCGTGCAACGTTTGCAGCTTGTGCGCGATCTTCGGCACATTGGCGAAGTGTTCGAGAGCTTGCTGGACATCCATCTCGAGCACGTCGGCAATCGATTTCCCTTTAAACTTGATCTGCAACGTCTCGCGATTGAACCGGTGTCCTTCGCAGACCGGGCAGGTGACCCACACGTCGGCGAGAAAGTCCATCTCAAGCTTGTTCGAGCCGTTGCCTTCGCATGCCTCGCAACGTCCGCCAGCCACGTTGAAGCTGAAGCGGCCTTCTTGATAGCCGCGCGTTTTACTCTCGGGCAACTGCGTGAACAGCTTGCGGATGTCGTCGAACACCTTGATGTACGTGCCGGGATTACTGCGCGGCGTACGGCCGATCGGCGATTGATCGATCGCGATCAGCTTGTCGAGTTGCTGCCAGCCTTCGAGCCGTTCGTGAGCGCCGGGGTTCCCCTCGCCAGCGTTCAGGTCGCGATGCAACGATTCGAGCACGATATCGTTCACGACCGTACTTTTGCCCGAGCCCGACACGCCGGTCACACAGACAAACACGCCGAGCGGAATCTCGACATCGATTCCCTTCAGGTTGTTGGCCGTGCCGTTGACGACGGTCAGCTTGGCTTCGCCGATCGGACGCCGTTTCGCAGGGACCTCGATCTTGCGTCGGCCCGAGAGATATTGGCCGGTGACGCTCTTGGTCGACTTGCAAATGTCGTCATACGAGCCGCTTGCGACCAACTCGCCGCCGCGCACGCCGGCACCTGGGCCGAAGTCGAGAATGTGGTCGGCCGCTTGCATCGTCTCTTCGTCATGCTCGACGACAACGACGGTGTTGCCTTGATTGCGGAGATGTTCGAGCGTGTGAATCAGCCGGTCGTTGTCGCGCGGATGCAAACCGATCGACGGCTCGTCGAGAATGTACAACACACCCACGAGCCCGCAACCGATCTGCCCGGCCAGCCGGATGCGCTGCGACTCGCCGCCCGAGAGCGTCGGTGCGGTCCGATCAAGCGTCAGGTATTCGAGTCCCACGTTCGTGAGAAAGCCGAGTCGTCCGCAGATTTCTTTAAGCGCCTCGGCCGCGACGATCTGGTGCGTCGGCGAGAGTTCGAGCTCGTTGAAGAACGCCACGCAGTCGCTTACCGCCAGATGACTGACATCCGGTAGCGACATCCCGCCGCGACCGGCGAACTGCGGATGACGCGAGATCAACCGCACAGCCCGGGCCTGATCGTTGAGCCGCTCGCCGTGGCAACTGCCGCACGGGATCGTCTTCATGTAGGCTTCGAGCTGCCGCAGTTGCATGCCGCTCTCCGAGTTGCGGTATTTCTCCATCAACTCGGGAATGATCCCGGGGAACTTTCCGCCGTACTTGTGTGTCCCCGCGCCGTGTTTCCAGGTGTAGGTGATATGCAAGTCGCCGGTGCCAAAGAGCAACTGCTGCTGAATCGCGGGGTCGACCTCTTCCCAGGCGGTCTCGAGCACCGTGCCAGGATCGAGCGACAGGGTCCGTTCGAGCGTCTGCGCCACGCCGTCGTAGATGTGCCGCTTCCAACGCCCGAGGTCCGCCCAAGGCCCGATCAGAGCAAAGCAGCCTTGCTTGAACGAGCGCCCCGGGTCGGGAATCATCAACGCCGGATCGAACGTGAACACCTCGCCCAAGCCGCTACAGGTGTGGCACATCCCCTGCGGGCTGTTGAAGCTGAACAACTGCGGCGATGGGGGTTCGAAGCTGATACCGCAGTGCGTGCAGGCGTAGTGGGCCGAGAGATACAAATCCTCGGGCGAAGCGACGCCGCGCTTGGGGCGTTTCGTTGTCTTGTCGCTCTCGGCTTGTTCGGGGATCGCTTCTTGCTCGACGGCGACGATCAAATTGCCTTGCCCGAGTTTCAGAGCCAGTTCGACAGCCTCGGCCAACCGCGGTCGCAATCCCGTGCTGGCGACGAGGCGATCGATCACCACTTCGATGTTGTGGCGCATCTGCCGATCGAGCTGCGCATCGTCCCCCAGGTTGACGATCCGCCCGTCGACCCGGGCCCGGACGAAACCTTGCTTCAACAGATCGGCGAACAGGTCGCGATGCTCGCCCTTTTGACCACGCACGAGCGGCGCCAGGATCGCGTACTTCGTCTCGGCGGGCAGCGTAAAGATCCGGTCGATGATCTGCTCGCGGGTTTGGGCCGTGATCTCGCGCTGGCAGCGCGGGCGGTGACCGGTGCCGCAGCGAGCGTAGAGCACGCGGAGATAGTCGTAGATCTCGGTGATGGTGCCGACGGTCGAGCGCGGGTTCTGGCCCGATGACTTTTGCGAGATCGAGATCGACGGACTGAGGCCCGAGATGAGATCGACGTCGGGCTTGGGCATTTGACCCAGGAACTGCCGCGCAAAGCTCGACAGGCTTTCGACATAGCGGCGCTGGCCTTCGGCATAGAGGGTGTCGAACGCCAGCGAGCTTTTGCCCGATCCGGAGACGCCGGTCAGGCAGATCAAACGATTCCGTGGGAGCGTGACGTTGACGTCGCGCAGGTTGTGCTCACGTGCCCCCCGGATGACAATATCACTAGCAGCCATAAGGCGATTGCGAACTCCGTTTCAGTAGTGGAACACCGCATTGTACGAGGGAGATGCCAAAGCTGAAAGCTAGAAAGCGGACCGGCGGAAAGCTGAAAACTGAGAGCTGAAAGCTGCCGAGCGTCGCTGGGCGTCGAGTGGGGTGATGTCGGGGCCAGAATCGGGGGTTCGTCGCGGTCGTCGGCAGACAGCACCGCAGGGGATCGGCTAAGCTCAAGAGGTCGTTAGCTATCTGCTCTCAGTTTTCAGCTTTCAGCTTTTGCTTCCCATGGTCGCCGAACGCTCCAACAACGATCCCCCGCACCACGAGATCGACGAGCTCCAGCATTTTCACGAGCAGTACATGCGGCTGGCGCTCGACGAGGCGCGGCAGGCGTATGACGAGGACGAAGTGCCGATCGGCGCGGTGATCGTGCGCGGCGAACGGATCATCGCGTCGGCCCATAATCAGCGTGAGCAACTCCGCGACCCGACGGCGCACGCCGAGATGATCGCGATCACGCAGGCGGCCCAGGCGATCGGCGACTGGAGGCTGGAAGAATGTTTCTTGTACGTCACGCTCGAACCGTGCCCGATGTGTGCCGGGGCGATCGTGCAGGCTCGGATTCCCTGGGTGATCTACGGCACGAGCGATCCCAAGGCTGGCGCGGTCGACACATTATACAAGCTTTTAAGCGACCCACGGCTCAACCATCGGGCCTACGCCGTCTCGGGCATTTTGCAGCGCGAGTGCAGCGAGATTTTGACCCGGTTTTTTCAGGATAAGCGGCGGCTAGGGAAGAAGTAGGAGAGTGTCGCTCACGATGTAGTCGCGAAACCGCAAGCGAGGGGCGACATCATCCGTAGTGGCACGGTGTCAACAAGTCGAACCGGAGCGTGGCTCGCTTGCGGTTTCGCGCCGATTTCACAGGCGAGGGGCGACATCGTCAGAAGTCGCTTGGTATCGAAAGTCGAATGATGGCGCGGCTCGCTTGCGGTTTCGCGCCGACAACTCGCTTCGCTGTCGCAGCCCGCGGCTACTTCTCACCACTCGCGGGCTTCGCGTCGCGCACATATCGATTCAACCATGCGATCGTCTCGGCCTGCACGTGCAACACCGACTCGCGGGCCGAGTAGCCGTGACTCTCGTGCGGCAACATCACGAGCCGCACCGTGCCGCCGTTCCCCTTGATCGCCTGAAACATCCGCTGCGATTGCAACGGGAACGTCCCCGCGTTGTTGTCGTTTTCGCCGTGAATCAACAAGATCGGCTCTTTGATCTTGTCGGCGTGGGTGAACGGCGAGAGGTTCATGTAAATCGACTGGGCCTGCCAGAACGGCCGACGCTCGGCCTGAAAACCGAACGGCGTCAGCGTGCGATTGTACGCTCCGCTGCGAGCGACTCCGGCGCGAAACAGGTCGCAATGCGCGAGTAAGTTCGCCGTCATGAACCCGCCGTAACTGTGACCGCCGATCGCGACGCGATTGCGATCCGCGACGCCCATCTCGACCGCCTTGTCGATCGCAGCTTGAGCGGCCGATACGATCTGCTCGACAAACGTGTCATTCATCGTTTCGGGCTCGCCGACCACCGGCATCGTGGCGTTGTCCATCACGGCATAACCTTGCGTCACGAGCGTCAGGTGCGATGCTCCGCGAATGCGCGTGAATTGGTTCGGGCTGGTCGTGACTTGTCCGGCGGTGCTCGCGTCGGAGAACTCGACGGGATACGCCCAAATGAACAGCGGCAAACGCGTCCCGGGCTTGTAATCGGCTGGCAGATACAGGGTCGCCGATAGGGGCACGCCGTCGGCCCGTTTGTAGGTGATCAGCTCTTTGCGAATGCCACGAATCTGCGGCACGGGATCGCGGAAGTCGGTCAACGGCTTGATCGTCGCTTGTTGCAAATCGCGCAGCAGATAATTCTGCGGCGTGGTCGACGACTCGCGCCGCGTGATGATTGTCGGCTTGGCATCGGCCGACGACTTGGCGAGTGCGGCAACACTTTCGAGCTGGCCCACCTCACACCGCCATAGACGTTCGGTAGCCAGCGTGTCGAGATTCTGCCGATCGAGAAACGGCAGATAACCTTGCGGCGAGGCACCCGCTCCCGAGAGATACACCCACGGGCCATCCTGCCGGGCGACACTGTGTCCGTGTGCGTTGCGTTGCGGCACGAGATCGCCGGGGTCGCCGTAGGCATCGCGAATGCTGCGATCAGTAAGCACCTTCGGGGCCGCCTGCGGTTGTGCGTGGTTGTGCAACAGCGTGCGAATCCAGCGGCGATCGCGATCGTACTCGGTCACGGCGAGCAAGGCCCGATCGTGAAAGTACGACACGCCGACCGCGCGATGCTCGATCTTGTGCAACTCGCGTGGCTCGGCCGAGAACGGAGCGGCGAACGCCATGAGCCGATCGCGATGAGGCACTTTTTGACGCGGATCACCGCCGTCAAGCGCCTCGTACCACACCAACGTCGCCGGGTCGCTCGAGGTCCACTGAATGCTCCGCGGCCCGGTACGGACACCCTCGATCGGAATGTTCTCTTCGACCGGCAGATCGACGATCTTGTACTCGGGCTTGCCGTTCAGGTCCCAAACGACGATCTCTTTGGCAAACGAGTGATAAGGCAGCGTGTACGAGAAAGGCCGTTTGATGATCGTCATCAACAGATGCAGACCATCGGGCGACGGCTCGGCACTGTCGATCATCGCCGGAGCGCCGATCAACCGCGTCGAACCATCGAGCCCCAAGATCGCAAGTTGCGTGGTGATGTGATAGGCGAACAGCGCTTCGTCATGCGGCGAGGTGAGCAGGTCTTGAAACGTGCGCGTCGGCGAGACGTTGCCGCTCGATTCTTGAATGTTGGGACCAAGAGGCTTGGGGGGAGCGGGCGGTTCCGCGCCGCGCGACTCGGGCGTGAGTCGGCAGATAACGTGCTTGCCGTCGGGCATCCAATCCGCGCCGCCGAGCACGGTCGACAGCCGTTCGGTCAGCCGCCGCGGCTCGCCGGGCCGATCGATGTCAACGCTCCACAACTCGGTGCCCCGCGGCGTGACGAGTGTGTAGAGAAAGGCCCGCGACGTGTGCGCCCAGCTGATCGAGGCGAGCTTTGCACCTTCGCCCAATGGCACCCGCACGGGTTGATCGCCGTCGCGCCGACGCACGGAAATCCCGCGAGCATAGTCGACCCGAAACTGGCCGTTGGCGGCCGGATCGATGCGAATGCCGCCGATCTGCAACTTGCGGCGGGCCAGGTCTTCGATGCTAGGCATCGCGTCGCGTTCGACGAGCAGCAGCCACTCGCCATCGGGACTAATGCTCACCGCCGGTTCGGGAGGCGCGTCAATGATATCGACCACTTCCTGCGGTGGAAGCTGGTAGCCCGAGTCGTCGGCCATACAGTTGTGAACCATCGAACAAGCGAGGAACGCCAAGATGAAACGCTGCATGATACCGATTCTCGCGGGGAAGCGGAGGGGAATTCAGAGCTGGCGGGAGTATCTTATCATTGTGTAACCGAGAACGCGACTTCGGGCTCATTGTTGGTCGAGTCCGCCAGGCGCAATGCTAACCAGGCAAACGGGAGTCAACCACGGAGGCGCTGAGGACACAGAGAGTAGGGAAGGATAATGCAAAATGATAAATGCAAAGTGCAAAGTGCAAAATGAAATGCGAGCAGGTGATCGCGTTTGGAATGAGAACAGAATCTCTCTATTCCTCACGGTGCCCTCTGGGGCTCTGTGGTTAGCTTCCTTTCTCCTTCTACTTAGCAAACTGTCGAGCCCTAACAGCGTGTTGATTTATTCGTAGCACGGGCATCTTGCCCGTGATTTGTGCCGAGAATCACGGGCAAGATGCCCGTGCTACGAATATCTCAACGGCCTTCTAAACTACCACGCAATCAGTCGCACGGCCGCCACGCTGGCGAAGATCAGCAACAGACTGTCGAACAACTTCTGCGGCACGCGATGCACCAGCCACCGGCCGCCGAGCAGGCCACACACAATCACCGGAGCGAGCAGCAGATTGAACCGTAGCGTGTCGAAGTCGATCAGCCCTAGCTCGGTGCTCAGCGGCACTTTGATCGCGTTGATGATAAAGAAGAACCAGGCGCTCGTGCCAACGAACTCGAACTTCGGCAACCCGATCGCGAGCAGATACAGGGCCATGATCGGCCCGGCGGCGTTGGCCAGCATCGTGGTCACTCCCGCGGTCAGTCCCAATGTCCACGCGAACCACGTGGCGTGCGGCACATGGGTGAACCAATTCGGTCGCCACATCCGCGCAATCTGCAACACCGCGAGCAGCAAGATGATCCCGCCGATGACGGGTCGAAAGTGCGCGTCGTCGATCCGATGCATCGCGAGCCAGCCGATCAGAATGCCGACCAGCGCCGGCGGCAAGATCCGTCGCACGAGTTCCCAGCGAGCATGTTGACGGAACGCGACTAGAGCGCTGATGTCGCCGACCAACAGCATCGGCAGAATGATGCCGGTCGACGAACGGGCTCCGAACAAATGGGCAAACACGACCACATGAAACAGCCCAACGCCCGCGAAGCCGCTCTTCGACACACCCACGCCCAAGGCGGCGAGCAGCGCCAGTGTCCATTCTCCCGGCGTCAGCTCGAACATCGACCCCATTCCGCGGCGTGTGGTTACCCAAGGCGTTAAAGATCAGAGGGTTATAGACGTTTTCGCCACCGGTACAAGGCGTCCGTCTTCCGTAGGACGGGTCTCCAGGCCCGTCCATGTATTTTGAAAGGACATGGACGGGCCTGGAGACCCGTCCTACGGAAGACACAGCTGAATCACGCGTCAGATCGACACCTCCTCTTGTGGCGGAAGGGTTCGTAGTCAAAAATTGTCTGACGACCTTCCCCGAGCCGCTACCTTTGCTGCCCCCATGTTGTCGCAACCTGTCGAGATGCGTGCCGTACCGACCTTGCCCGAGCGGATCACCGCGCGGCGGGTGTTGATCACCGGCGCCTCGGGGTTCATCGGCGGTCGGTTGACCGAATGGCTGACGAGCCACGACATCGAAGTCACCGGTCTGGTGCGGAGTCGCTCGGCCTGTCATCGTTTGCAATCACCCCAGATCAAGCTGTGCCAGGGGGACGTGACCGATGCTGAGAGTTTGCGGGCCGCAGTCGCCAATGTCGACGTGGTGTTTCACTTGGCCGGGGTCATCAAAGCGCTCGATTACGAGGGCTATCGGCGCGTCAACGAAGATGGCGTGAAACATGTGCTGGCCGCTTGTGCCGCGCGTGAGACACCGCCGACCGTGGTGGTCGTGTCGTCGATCGCCGCTGCCGGTCCTGCGGTGAGTAACGAGCAACCGAAGCTGGAGAGCGATCCATGTGCGCCGGTGTCGCGTTATGGTCGCAGCAAGCGAGCCGGTGAGTTGATCGCCGAGCAATGGGCCGATCGATTGCCGATCAGCGTGGTGCGGCCCGCGATTGTCTTTGGCGAACATGATCCCGCGATGCTGCCGTTGTTCTGGCCGATCCGCAGATTCGGCTTGCACATCGTGCCGGGGCTCGAGAATCGTCGCCTGTCGATGTTGCACGTCGACGAATTGGTGCCGCTGATGATCGCCGCTGCGCAACGCGGTCAGCGGTTGGCGTCACCCGGCTCGGCCGAGAGCGCCGCGGCGCAAGGTTACTACTTTGCTGCGGTCGATGAAGCGCCGACGATGCGTGAGCTGGGCCGGTTAATCGGCGCGG
>JAEUIL010000665.1 GCA_016794255.1 Planctomycetaceae bacterium
TGAGCGCGACCGCCGAGGCCGTGGCCATGTTTCGATGGCCGGTATCGATGCGAATGCCGAACCAGCAGATCGTGACCAGCACAGCGCCGAGAATCAGAATGTTTCGCAGCGTAAATCGACGCCAGCCGGGTGTCGGTGGTATTTCGGCAGTCATGCCAGAGAGCTCCGTGGGTGTTTGAGGATTCTTGCGAAACGAGTGGTAGAGGGCAAGGTGAGTAAGGGAGCAGGTGAGTAAGTAAGGAATTCAACCAAGCACCAAGCACCAAGCACCAAGCACCAAGCACCAAGCACTAAGCACCAAGAACCTCTCCCCCACTTACTCACCTACTCACCTACTCACTTACTCACCCGCCTTCCCTACCTCCCCACCCCCTCGCCACATTCCCGCTCACCTGCAAAAATATCCCGATGCACAGCACCGCCGCACCACTCACGCACTCGCCGCTCTCAGCGTATCCACCGCTGCGCACGCCGCTGTTGATCACGGGCATTGCCGGAGTGCCCGGCTTCAACGCGCTGCCGTACTTTCGCCATCGCTACCCGGGCCAGGTCATCGGTCTGCGGCAGCGCGATAATCTCAAGCTGCTGGCTCCCGACGTTGTCGCCTGCGATGCCGAAGATTACGACAGCCTGCGACGGTTGTTCGACCAGTATCAGTTTCAAAGCGTGCTCGACTGCGCCGGCTATTGTGCCTTGAAAGCCTGCGAGCTCGCGCCCGATCTCGCGTGGCGGATCAATGTCGACGGCGCGAAGAACATTCTCGCCGCGATTGGCGATCAAAACGTGCGGCTCGTGCGGTTGTCGATCGATCTCGTGTTCTCCGGCGAGCGACCGGGCGGGTATGTCGAGGAAGATCCGACCGACCCGGTGACGATGTATGGCAAGACGATGGTGGCCGCCGAGGAGATCCTGAGCGCCGAGTCGCCCGAGGCGTGTATCCTGCGCATCTCGCTGCCGATGGGCATCAGCTCCAACGGTCACGCTGGCGCAATCGACTGGATTCAGTCGCGGTTCAAGAAAGATCGGCCCGCGACGTTGTTCTTTGACGAGTTCCGCACGCCGACGTACACCGACTGTTTGAACGAGCTGTGCGAGGTGGCGTTGCGTAGCGATCTGCGGGGGATCTATCACGCCGGTGGACCGTCGCGGTTGAGCCTGTACGAGATTGCGCAGGTCATCAATCGGGTTGGTGGTTATGATCCGCGGTTGCTCTACGGCATTCCGCGCGTCGAGGCCGGGCCGATGCCGCCGCGCGCCGGTGATGTGTCGATGGATTCGAGCAAGCTGCGGCGAGCGTTGGGTTACGAACCATTTCACCCCTGGCCGTTCGACGAGCGGTTGGTGCCCGCCCACCGCGAATGGCATTTTGAGCGTTCGGCAGATGAGCCCGGCTCGCCCGCTTGGTTGGCCGAGGTGCTGTATCGCAACCCGCGACGTCGCCGCGCGAACCAAGATTCTCCGCCAGCCCACGAATCGTAAATGGACCCGATCCCACGAGGAACTTGCGATGAAACCTGAATTTTACGTCGGCTGGGGAACGCTCGCGCTGATCAACGCCGGCCTGGCGCAGAGCAAGAATCGCAGCGGTCTGCTGTGGTTTTTGATCTCGTTACTCGTCGGGCCATTCGCGACGTTTTTCATCGTGGCGATTCTCGATAAACATCAGGACTTTCGATACTAGTCGGCGCGGAGGAAGCCCGGGGGGAAGATTCACCACGGAGACACGGAGAACACGGAGCGGACACGGAGAGTGGTGCGCAGAGAAGAGTGAGTTAAGATCGAGAGCTATATCTAAAGCGTTGAACACCTAACCTACTTCCTCACGAATCCCGCTTCTTACTTCTCTCGTCTCCGTGCCTGCTCCGTGTCCTCCGTGACTCTGTGGTTCCAACTCCCCCCGTCTTCCGCATGACCACCGCTCACCCCCAACTCGCCGCCAACGTGCAAGGCATCCGCGCTCGGATCGCGGCAGCGGCGGCGCGAGCGGGTCGGGCTGCGAGCGACGTGCGGTTGATCGCGGTGACCAAGTATGTCGAGCCGTCGTTGGCCCAAGCGTTGATCGAACTCGGCGAGCACGATCTGGGCGAAAGTCGCCCGCAGGAATTGTGGCGCAAGGTCGACTTGCTCGGGCCACTCGCCGCTCAGGTGCGCTGGCATTTCATTGGGCATTTGCAACGCAACAAGCTCGATCGCACGTTGGCACACACCGCCCTGCTCCACTCGGGCGACAGCCTGCGGTTGCTCACCGCAATCAACGACTTCGGCCAATCGCACAACCGCCGCATCCCGACGTTGATCGAGGTCAACATCTCGGGCGATGCCGCGAAGCACGGCTTTCAACCGGCCGAGTTACCGGCCTTGGGCGAGACGCTCGATCAACTGACACACGTCGAGATCCGCGGACTGATGGGTATGTCGAGCCTCGAGGGAACCGCGGACGACGCTCGTCGTGAGTTTGCGTCGTTGCGACAGCTGCGCGATCAATTGCAATCGGTTTGGCCGACGTCATGCGCATTGCACGAACTGTCGATGGGCATGAGCGACGACTTCGAGGCGGCCATCGAGGAAGGTTCGACCTGCGTTCGCATCGGTTCGGCATTGTTCGAGGGCTTGCGATGAGCGTTCGGCTCGAAGTTCATGCCGCAGGTGTCGTTCTGCCTGTGCGCGCTCAACCGGGCTCGAAGAAGAACGGCCTTCGCGGCGCTCAGGACGGGATGCTCAAGGTCACGGTGACGCAAATTGCTGAGAAGGGCAAAGCGACCCAAGCCGTCGTCGAAGTGATCTGCGATCAACTGTCGCTACGGAAGTCGCAACTCACCCTGCTCAGCGGCGAAACTTCCCAACAGAAGCGTTTCCTGGTGCAAGGCGTAACTCTGGACGAGTTGGCGAGCCGGGTTGAGCAAGCGCTCTCGGCTGGAACTTAACGACTTGGCCTACCGGTTTCTCGGGATTATCGCCAGATTGTCCGGCGATCGGGCTTGCTTGCAGTGGCACCGGTCGGTACATTGCTCAGCTTCCACGTGCGGTAAGGCCACGCCCGCGTTTGAGTTACAGCTTTTTCTTTGGCCGCTCGCAAACCGTTAGTCGAAGGTGTGTCGTGGGAGTTAAGAAGACTGGAAAGGGCCGTCGCAAAGTAGGTCGCAAGAAGCGTCGCATGCGCGCTCGAATCCGCCATCGTAAATAAGTCGTCGCCCACGACCCGCCCGGCACTCGCGCCGGAGCGGTTTTTGCCCGTTGTTTCATGGGTTCAGGGCAACGGGCCAGCTTTCTCGACCGCCGGGTGCTTCGCGCCCTTTCGCGGGTTCTTCCTTGCGCGCCTGTTGGTTTCGGGTGCGTCTCCGTTTTCCTGTGCCCGTCGGCAATCTTTTCCGGCTGCGGGCTCTGCGAACGATATGGTGACCCTGCGGACAACTCTCTATACTTCACTTGTCTCGGTCGATTATTGTCGACTAAGATAGTAATCATAGTGATCTATCTCATCGCACCTTCTCCCACCGGGGAGTCCACGCATCATGTCGACCGAAGAAGAAACCAAGCTCAGTCCCGTCGAAGGCTTTAAGATCGAAAGCAACTACCTCCGCGGCGATATTGCCCAGGAGTTGGTCGACAGCAACGACTTCTTTGGCAAGTCGAGCATTCAACTGCTCAAGAACCACGGTCTGTATCAGCAAGACGATCGTGATGCGCGGGCCGAGAAGAAAGTCGCAGGGGCGAAGAGCTCGAAAGCGTTCAGCTTCATGATCCGCACGAAGATCCCGGGCGGTAAGTTGACCAGTGCGCAGATGCTCGCCGAGATGGATCTGTGCGACGAGGTTGGTAACACCACCTTGCGGATCACGAGTCGGCAGGGTCTGCAACTGCACGGCATCATCAAGAGCGACATTCAGCGAGTGATCCGCCGCATCGACGAGATTCAACTCTCGACGCTCGCGGCGTGCGGCGATGTGCAGCGGAACTTTATGTGCTGCCCGGCTCCGCACAACGGCGATCCGGTCCATGCGGAACTCCAAGCGCTCGCCGATCAACTCGCACAGCACTTCTGCCCGCGCACCAAGGCCTATCACGAGATCTGGCTGCGCGACCCGGACAACGGCGAAGAGTCGCTCGTCGGCGGCGGCGAGCCCGACTATGAACCGATCTATGGCCCGACCTATTTGCCACGCAAGTTCAAGACCGCGATCGGGCTCGCCGGTGACAACTGCGTCGATCTCTATGCCAACGACCTCGGGTTGATGGCGATCTGCGAGAACTTCAAAGTCGTCGGCTACAACGTCCTCGTCGGCGGCGGCATGGGTGTCACGCCGAGTGCGAAGAAAACGTTTCCCGCGGTCGCTAAGCGGATGGCGTTCTGCACGCCGGAGCAAGTGCTCGACGTCGCCACGGCCATCGTGATGGTGCAGCGTGACTTTGGCAATCGGGCCGATCGCAAGATCGCGCGGCTCAAGTACCTGATCAACGATCGTGGTCTCGATTGGTACAAGGCCAAGGTCGAAGAGTACGCCGGGTTTAAGCTGCCCGATCCGCATCCGCAAGATGTGTTCGGCTTCGACGATCACCTCGGCTGGCACGAGCAAGGCGACGGCAAGCTTTACTACGGGCTGAACGTCGAGAACGGCCGCATCGCCGATGTCGACGGCTGGCGTCTCAAAGCAGCGTTGCGAGAAATCTGCTCGCGGCTCAAGCCGAACTTGCGGCTCACGGCCCATCAGAGCATCTTGTTCTGCGATCTCGATCCCGCGGCCAAGGACGATCTCGAAGGGATTCTGCGTTCGCACGGCGTGAAGCTTTCACATGAGATTTCAAACGCCCGGCGCTGGTCGATGGCCTGCGTGGCGTGGCCCACCTGTGGACTGGCGATCACCGAAAGCGAACGGGCGCTGCCGGGACTCATCGATCAACTCGAGGCCGAGGTGGCGAAGCTCGGTTTGTCGAGCGAGGTGTTTACCGTCCGCATGACCGGCTGCCCCAATGGTTGCGCTCGGCCGTACAACTCAGATATCGGCATCGTCGGCAAGACGGCGGGCAAGTACACGCTCTTCGTCGGCGGCCGGCTCTGGGGCGATCGCTTGAACTTCATCTACAAAGATCTCGTCCCCGAGGCCGAGGTGGTCCACACTTTGGTGCCGTTGTTCGTGTACTTCAAGCAAGCTCGCGAAGGAAGCGAAACGTTCGGCGAGTTTTGTGCTCGCAAAGGCGCGGACGATCTGTTGAGCTGGACGGCGTCCTTCGAAGCCGATCGCGACGCGGGGAAGTAGGGAATGCAGGTGAGTAAGTGAGTAGGTGATTAAGTCAATTCGACCGACTTGAGTGGCTCGCTTGCGGTTTCGCGCCGTATCGTAAAACCAAGCACCAAGAACCAAGCACCAACAATTCCCCCCGCATGCGTCTGCTGATCGTCTCTTACTACTTCCCGCCGTACAACACGATCGGTGCCGTGCGAGTCGGCAAGACCGCGGCGTATCTGGCGCGGTGGGGTCATGACGTGCGGGTGCTCTCGGCGGAAGATCAGCCGCTGCAGGCATCGCTGCCGGTCGAGATCGACGAGTCGCGCGTGATTCGCACGCCGTGGCACAATGTGAACGCTCCGATCGAATGGGCCGCCGGTGGCCGGGCGCGCGTGGCGGCTCAAGGCATGTCGACCGGTGCGTCGCGGGGGTCGCTCAAGTCGTGGTTGGGACGGTGGTACAAGACGCTCGTCAATCTGCCCGACGGTCAGATCGGCTGGCTGCCGTATGCGACGAAGGCCGGTGAGCAACTGCTCGAAGACTGGCGGCCCGACTTGATCTTGGCCAGTGCGATGCCGCCGACCTCGCTGTTCGTCGCCGAACGGTTATCGCGCCAGTTTCGCATTCCCTGGATCGCCGAGATGCGCGACCTATGGGTCGACGAGGGATCGTATCAGCAACCACGCTGGCGTCGGACGCTCGAAAAACGTTGGGAACGTCAGTTGCTCAGTTCGACGGCCGGGATCGTCACGGTGTCGGAACCGCTCGCCGATCACTTGCGGGCCGAGTATGACAAGCCCACGACGGTCGTGCTCAACGGCTATG
>JAEUIL010000754.1 GCA_016794255.1 Planctomycetaceae bacterium
GAACCACAGAGGCACAGAGAACACAGAGGAAATGTCGAATGTCGAAGATTCAATGACGAAAGAATGACGAATGACCAATGTCGAATGCAACATGGTCATTTGACATTCGTCATTCGTCACGAGTTGAGACGCGCTTCAGACGTTTTCATCCTGCAATCTTCTCTGTGTCCTCGGTGCCTCTGTGGTTAACTTCCTCTTCTCGCGTCTTGAAGCGATTGGAGCAGAGAGCCATGTCGATCCACCAAACTGTCCAGACCGAATTGAATCGGTTGATCTGTCCGAGTACCGATCCGCAACAGATCACGGCCGCCGATGGTCCGCATGAGTTCGTCTGCGATTTGGTCGGGCTCGACTCGTTGGGCTGTGCGTTCACGCGGTTCGAGTTGCGGCACGCAAAGTTGACCAATGCGACGCTCGAACAGCTCAAGAAGACGGCCGAGCAACTATCGACCCGGCTCACGTATCTGCTCGAAGCCATTAGGCCGGTCGAGATCGATGCCGACGCGTGTGTCGTGCAGCTTCGTTCGGTGCCACCGCATAAGTCGGACACCGGCACGAGCTATTACGAGTTGCACGTGGCCCGTGGCGGTCGGCTCACGCTCGTCCGTTATCAGGCCACGCCGGGTCAAAGTCGCGTGGCAATTCCGGCTCAGGTGACTCGCGAAGTTTTGGGACGGCTCGTGCAAGATTTCGCCGCGGTCGCGTGACGACTCGCACGAAAGTTCTCCGCCGGGCTAGCGTGAGCTGCGTTGGCGGCGAGCTTCGTAAAACAACACCGCCGCGGTCGCCGAGAC
The DNA here is from genome assembly GCA_016794255.1 of Planctomycetaceae bacterium. GTDB lineage: Bacteria > Planctomycetota > Planctomycetia > Pirellulales > PNKZ01 > JAEUIL01. The sequence goes on from JAEUIL010000754.1 coordinate 795, forward strand.
GTTCAAACTGTCCGCCAGCCCGAGCATCGGCAGTTTGATCGGCACAATGTCCGGCGCGTGCCAATCGCTCGACAGTCCCTCGGCCTCGCTGCCGAGCACGATCGCCGTGGGCCCGGTCAGGTCGGTCTCGTAATACAGCTTCTGAGCGTCGACCCGGGCGGCATACATGCGAAAGCCATGCTCGCGCAGCCAAGCGAGTGCCACACTCACCGGCGACTCGACGACGCGCAAACTGAAAATGGTCCCCAAACTGGCGCGGATCGTGTTCGGATTGAACAGGTCGGTTCCCTTGCCGGTGACGATCACGCCTTGCACGCCGGCCGCGTCGGCGCTGCGAAACATCGCGCCGATGTTGCCCGGCTTCTCGACCCCTTCGATGACCGCGATCAACGGTTGCGGCGGCAGTTGCCAACTCTCGAGCGTCCGCTGCGGCGTCTCGACCACGCCCAGCACACCTTCGCTTCGATCACCATAGGCCAACTTAGCGAACACCGTCGGAGTCACGTGGATGATCTCGGCCGAGGTCTCGTCGAGGCGTCGGCGCGTGACTTCAGTCTCGGCATCGCGGCACAACTCGGGACAGACATACGCCTCGACGACGGTCACGCCCGCCTGCATGGCCAGGTATAACTCGCGGGGCCCGTCGATGACGGTCCGCCCTTGCTCGTCGCGTCCTTTGCGGTCGCGCAGCCGCACGACTTCTTTGACCCGAGGGTTCTGCACGCTGCTGATGAACAAGGGGGGCATTGAGACAAACCGTGAGGTCTAAAGTCTGAGTTATGGATTGATCGGGTGGGCAACTTCTAATTAGCCCAGGCCTTTGGATCTGGGCTTCTAACAAATAGAGTATCCATCACGCTCCGCGTGATGCGAGCTTCGACAGATTTCGCGCAAATTGTCCTGGACTTAGAATCATGAACCACATCCTCCGCCATCACGCGGAGCGTGATGGATACTTTTCTTGGAATGAACCCTTATACCTGCAACACGCGTTGAATACCGCCGGTCAAAATCTCGTCCATCGCCGGATCGCAGTTGGCCACGCTCACCTCGTAACCACCTTGCGGATACGCCTCGCGAATCGGAATGTACCACGGACCGCCGTCGCCATACGCGGCCACCGCCACAAACCGATCTTGCCGCGCTTGTTGGGCCCGCAGCTGATACTCCAAGAAACTCTCGGCCGGCAAGTGGACGAGTGAGGCGTCGTTGACATGCAAGCCGCTCAGAATAATCGGCGTCTGCGCCTCGCAACGACGCAGGAACGACAGCATCATCGCCGGGCGAATCCGGTTGGCGAGCGCGTTCTGTTTGTTGGCAACTTTCTCCGCCAACTCGTCGGCCACCAACTGAGTGGCACAGGGCGGCACGATCGGGGCCGTGGTCCACGAAGCACTCACCACCGGCTGCGGCTTCAGGGCTTGATCGCTCGCCACGAGCGCCGCATACATCCGCTCGGTCAGTTGCACCCGAGCCTCGGGCGTGCCGTCGTTGTACTTACCCGCGGCAATGTTGCCCGACGCACCTGTGAAGTAGATATGCGTGCAACTGGGGTCTTCCTGCTGACGCCGCTTCCGCGCCAGGCCGACAAACTCGCTACACACCCGGCCGTCGCCGTAGTAACTCATCGGATGCGTCGCATAGTAATGACACGCGACCAGCCGTTGCTCGCCGTGATAGAACGCCACGGTTTTCAAAAACGGATCGATGAGCCCCTCGGGCAGTGCCTTGTGTTCGGGCTTGCGACTCGCACTGCCACGCCAATCGCTGAGCTTACCATCGGGCCCGATAAAACGACGGTTCGATGCGACCCGTTCGACCTTGGCTTGACCATGAGCGACATGCGTGACCGGGCGTGGTTCGCGGAGCGCGGTGGTGATCGCTTTCGCCCCGCGGTCCAGACATTGAGCGAAGAAGTCGGGCATCATGCACGTCAACGACGAATCGACCGACTGCAAATACGCTTCCGCCGCGGGACACACGAACGGGGCGTTGTGCTGATGCACGCATTGCACGGCGACTCGGTTGGGCGTGGTTCCCGCGGCCTGCGCGAGCACGGTGCGCCACTCGAGATGCCCGCGATTGAGAATGCCCGTCCAGTCGACGGCGCAGATCACGACCGGAGCCCCGGCACCACGCAACACGAAGCCAATCGCTTCGAGCCGGTCATCGTAGCCTACGACAGGCTTGATCCAACCGCCGCACAACGGATGTCCCTCGGGCGGCGAGACATCGAAGCGAAACGGCGCGATTTCGAGCGCCGGCTTCTCGGCGGCCAGCAGTTCCGCGGCAACCGGCAAGCCCGTCAAAGCGCCGCTCATGCCACCGACGTCGAGTGATTGCTGCATGAACTGCCGACGATCGAGCCCGGTGGGAGTTTGTGTCATGATAGCGGCGAGAGGGAGGCGAGGTGGGTGATGTGCTAACGATTGTAACTCAGTCCGCGAGACGAGAGAAATGACGAATCAGGGCTGCCAAGTAGCCGAACTCGCCAGAGTTCGGGGGTGGTGGCGTAATCAATCGCCGCCCGAATTCTGGCGAATTCGGCTACAAGAACGGACAGGACAATCCGGCTGGGGAATCGCGTCATTTCTGCTATGATGCCCGCACCTTTCCGGAGCCGTTCCCCTCATGCCGCTGCGCCCGCTCGACGATCGCCAACGCGAATGGCTCACTGCCGAATTGACGTTCTGGCGCGAGCGGCAACTCGTCGATGACGCGACCGCCGAGCGGATCTTGGCCGCGTACGAGTCGACCGGCGATACGAGTCAACGCAAACGCTCGATCGCCCAGGTAGCGTTGATGGGCGTGGCCGCGACGTTCGTCGGTTTGGCGATGCTGCTCATCGTGGCGTACAACTGGGCGGAATTGCCTGACAGCGTGAAGCTCGTCGCCGTCTTCAGCAGCGTGCTGGGGACGAATGCGCTGGCGTTTTATCTGCGCTTTGTCGCCGGACGACGCGGCTTGTCCGAGGTCATGTTTCTGCTTGCGGCACTGTTCTACGGTGCAGGCATCGTGCTCGTGGCCGACGTGTTTCATCTTAGCGGTCATCCGCCCGACGCGATTTGGTGGTGGGCGTTGGGCGTGATTCCGATCGCGCTCGTGCTCGATTCGCCCCTGGTGCACGTGCTGATCGTGGCGTTACTCGCGACGTGGACCGGCGTCGAGATCTTTGGCTTTCGCCATCGTCACTGGTGGTTCTGGAGCGGCTGGCCGAACAACGCGTTGACTTTGCCGCTGCTCGCGCTGCCGGGCATCGCTTGGGCCTATCGACGTGGTTCCACCTTGGGGCTGGGCCTGTATCTGGCTCTGAGTGCGTGGTGGCTCGTGCTGCAAACGGTCGCTTGGGATCACGAGCGGTACACGGTGTTGCTCGTCGGGATCATCGGGCCCATGTTTCTCATCTTGGCCGAGAATCATCGCGTGGGGAGTCGGCTCGCCATCCCCTACCGGTTTTGGGGCGTGTTGCTCACCGGCGGGTCGCTCATTCCGCTGTCGTATCTCGAGTTTCATCGCACGTGGTGGTACTGGTGGCGACGCGACGTAGAACATGAAACGTTCGCGATCGCCGCGGCCGCCGCGGTATGGGTGGCGCTACTCGCCGCCTGCGGCACGCTGCTCAAACCGCTCGGCGATCAGCCCGACGAGAAACCGTTTGCCCGATTGATCGCCGTGGCGCGGCGACAATGGGTGCCGCTCGCGCTCTCAGCCGTGATGATCTTTTGTGCGTTGTTCGTCGCCACGAACTCGGTCGGTTACACGGGCGATATCATGCCCGGGGCGTGGATCCCGACCTTGCTATGCAACGTGGCGATGATCGCACTTGCCATTTGGTTGATGCACGTCGGTCTGCGCGAAGAACGGGGTCGCACGTTTGCCGTCGGCGTGTGTTACATCATGTTGTGGTCCATGCTGCGGTACTTCGATCTGTTCAGCGACTTCGGCGGCGTGCTCGGCGCGGCGGCGCTGTTTATGTTGTGCGGCGTCATCCTGTTCGGACTAGCGCTGTGGTGGGGACGACGCAAGGGAGCCGTGAACCATGTTTGATCCGTCATTATCGCCCGAGACCGCAGTCCCCATCGGCCCTGGCGGCACGATCTGGCACAACCTGTGGCGCACCATCGATCGTTATCAGCGGCACTGCATCGTCGCGGCGCTAGTGCTGCAATTGGGCGTGCTGTCGTCGATGATCGTGACCTATTGTCTGCCGCTGCTACTGGGTCAACGAATTCATGTGTCGGTCGTCGCGAACGACATGCTCGGGGCCGGGCAGGGCCGGTCGATGTACTTCACCTATGAGTTCAGCAAGCCGGCGGCGACGGCGCTCGCGGGGGTCCCGTCGACCGTGATGCCACAACCGTATGAAGTCGAGCGTTGGTTGAACGACCGGCCTGTGTATGTGTCGTTAGAGCTCAAGCCGGGTACGAACATCTATCAGCCGGTTCGTTACAGCGTCGACAAGCCGACGAGCGGCGTCTACTTGCAAGGCAAAGCCAGCGAGAGCTATGGCTACGATCAGCGGATCGAGTTTGGCATTGAAGAATGGATCGTGACCGAATCCGAACGAGCGGCGATCAACGCTGCGATGACCGCGGGCAGTGCGCAGGCCGAGTTGGCGGTGTCGCCTTGGGGCACGGCGCGGCTCGTGAGCGTGAAGTAACTCGTAACGGTCGCTTACTCTTCGCCCTTCAAACCCAACCGCGCGAGCCAATTGCCGCCGGGAGTTTTGCGGCCGCCGGGATCGGTCGTCGGAACGGCGCGGCTCCGTTCGATTTCGAGTTGTCGCCGCAGCTCGTCGATCTCCACACGATCACGCGCCAACTTGGCTCGTTCGCGGGAAATATCGATCTCGGCCTGCCGCAGTTTGTCGGTCATTTCCGACTCGAGCAGCAGCAGTCGCTCGCGCTCTTGTTGCACGATGTCGTCACTTTCGAGCATCGCACCGATCGCCGCGGCTCCCACGGCCATGCTGCCCACGTTTTGGCTCTGCTCCTCGAGCAGCCGCTTCAACTCGGCGATCTCGTGGTCCTTGTCGGCGATCATTTGATCCGTGATCTGAATCGTCCCTTCGATCGTGAGTCGATCGTCGGCCCGGTCGGGAGCGATTTTCTCGTTGCGCTCTTCGGCTTCGAGCGCCGCGAGCATCCGCTTCTTCTGGCTTTCCCAATCCATGGCCGACGTGCCGGGCGAGGCTTGCACACTCTGCGCGATCCGCGTTTCGAGCTCGGCATTGCGTCGCCGCAGCTCGCGCAGATCGGTCATCGCCATGTCGTACTTGCCTTGCAAGTTGGTCAACTCTTCGGCATCCGCCGACTCGATGGCCGAACCGCCGATGACCACGGGCTGATCTTGCAGTTGCTGCTGAGCATCGTTGAGCAACTCGTTGAGCGTGTCGCGCTCTTCGGTCAGTTGCCGCAGTTGGACCTTGAGCTGATCGACCTCGACCGACACGCCCCGGGCACGACGCTCTTCGCGGAACTGCTCGGCGATCCGCTTCCGCTGCAGCATCGTGCGCGTCTTTTCGGTCTCGATCGCTTCGTATTCGCTTTCGAGATTCGCTGCACGATCTTCGCAGCGCTCGCGCTTGCGGGCCAAATCGGCCGCATCTTCGGCAAGCTGCTGCTCGCGACGCTCCAAGTCGGCTTGTTGCTGTTTGAGGCGTTGCTCTTGTTCGCCCAGTTGTTGCCGATGTTGTTCCAGTTCTTGTTCGAGCTCGATCAGTTCGGCCAACTCACGGCTTGCGTCGACGGTGGTGGTCGGGGCCGTGGCGGCGGCTTGGCGGCGAGCTTGAAACTGTGCAAGCTGTTCACGTTGCCGTTGGGCGCGTTGCTGCACGGCGAATCGCTGCGCGGCGACGCGATTGGCGAGCTCGTCGCTCCACGAAACGGCGGCGGATGTCGGTAAGGAGGTGCTCACAGCGGCGAATCAACGTAACGAAGCGACAGACGGACACGAGCGAACCGCGAATTGCGATGCCCTGGGACCATCACGTGTGCCATGGCCACGTCCGCGTGGCCATGTCTTTCCAGAGAACGGCAAGTCCACGCAGACGTGGACATGGCACACGACAGGAAAGGGCATCACCACCCAACAGCCAGAGTGGATCAAGAATCTCTACGTTACGCGGTTGCCCGAGTCAAAACGCTCGGCGCGAGAGGTGCGATTGTGCCGGTTGTGACGACCCCCGCCGTCACTCGTCGGTCAGTTTCAGACCCGCGATCCGCCGCGCGGCTTCGGCCCGCACGTGAACGATCATCAACGAATTGAGCGCGTCGAAACGGGAAGCCAAATCACGGCTGCGATCAAGCCGGCCGATCTGGTACTCCATCGCACAAATGTTGGCGGCGATGTCGTGACCGCGCAAGAAACCAATGCTGCGACGGGCTTGGTCTTCGATCTGATCGAGCCAGTCGCTCAGCGTTCGTTCGCGCGGCACACTCACGATCGCGCCATCTTCGTCCAACTCGGGACGAATCGAATAGTACTTCGCGATCAAACCGGCCGACGCGGGATAGGTGTACAAGCCCGAGGCAAGATACGCGTAATTCAACGCCTCGCCCTCGCCAAAATACTGTGTCAGATACGGCAGCACGGCCAACTCGGCGCCGCGCAGCAGCGCGTATTGCTGGTCGTTGTCCATCAGCCGGCCACGAAACTGTTCGACGGCCAAGTTGTAACGCTTGGCGCTGGGATCGATCACAAGCGAATCAAAGACCGCGATGTTCGCTTCACCCGCGCGACGATAAAAGCGACCGACCTCGACGATCGGGGCGTCGTCCGGCAGCGGCGGCCCCTCGCACTTCGCCATGAAGTCGAGCAGATCGCGACAAACATACAGATCGAGCCAGGCCATGATCTTCCGCTCGGTAGCAGTGGCCACGATGTCGTCGGTCGATTCGCCGAGTGTCTGCGGCAGATTGTCGAGCGCCACCGTCGCCAGAGCTTGAAAGCTGATCGCCTCGAAGAATGCGTCGCACGCCGCACAGTACATCAACAGTTGTTCGATATTCTGCGGCGTCTCTTCGCGCAGGCGAGCGGCGGTCTCTGCCACGGCATCACGCAGCCAGCCATGTTCCCGCGCGCGATTGACGAGCGCCCGACGACCATCTTCTTGCAGCACTTGCCGATTCTTGGCCAGTTCCATTGCGGCGTAGCCCTGCACGCTGGCCAGAACCATGTCCCAATACGCGGCGCTCAGCTCTCCCTCGTTAAGCAAGCGCGACACACGATCGATCTTGGCTCGCCCATCTTCGATCAACTCGTCGACCGTGTCGTTACGCGCGTACTCGGGCCGCGCCCAGCAATCGTCCCGCGCGGTGCGAAACATCTTGGTCCAAAAGCTGGTCTTGCCGACGATCGCACTTTCCATCTTCGTCGAGAGTTCGGGAACGCTCGCCTGCGGTGGCCGCGGCAGATCGACGCCGGTGAACAGTTTGTAGGCTGAGTAAATGTCAACGACCGGCCGAACCTCCATCCCCAGCTTGCGACCATGCTCGATCAGATCGACCGAGTCGCCGTCATCATTGCGTTCAAAACGGAGCCCGCCGGGAATCAGCACCAGTTTCTTCTGTTGTCGGGCGGCTCCTTCGAGCTTGTAGGGAATGCCCCCCACGGGCCCGATGGTACCGTCGGGGTTGATCGTGCCGGTCATCGCCGCATCGTCACGGACTTTGTCGCCACGCGCGGCAGCCAACACACCAATGGTCATCAGCGCTCCGGCACTGGGGCCATCGACGCGGCCTTCGAACTCGAACGACACTTGCAGCGTGCGCGGATCGAAATCGGTGAGCTGAGCGGCGACCAACGCGGCCGACCAACCCGCCGACCGCCATTGGGCTCCGGTGCCGGCGACTTCGGATTCAAAGAACCCGATCCGTACGCGATTGCCACGCGGGTTGCCGGCGGTGATGTGAATCGGCGAGCAAAAGCCGACCGACTTGCCGTCGCCCCGCTGACCATAGGTCAAGGCCCACACCGTGACCTCGGGCAAGCCCTGGTTCGTGGGCCGTTCGGTTTCGCTCTCGGGAGCGGCGGTCTGGGCCGCACAGGGTTCGCCGCCGACAAAAACTAGGCACAACCCGAGTACGAGTGCAGTCCGCAGTTTCATCGGCAGTCGTCCGTTAACGATGGCTTGGTGATCGCCTCATGCCCGCGCCATATGGTGAATCGCCCCCACGGTAAAATCAACACCCGCCGGTCGGCTGGAGAGGAATGCGACGTAGCCGAACTCGCCAGAGTTCGGGTCGCCTTTGGCAGGGCCACCACCCGAACTCTGGCGAGTTCGGCTACCTGTGAGGACAGATTACGACACGCGGCCTTTACTTACTCACCTACTCACTTACTCACCTGCCCCCACCCACCTCCTTCTCCCCACCGATCGAGTATAGTTGATAGACAGACTCCCTCCGCCCACTCAACGCATCGCATGGATCCCGCGACCCACGCTTCGTTTCCGCCGCAGACGCAGATCCGCTGGGCTTGTGCCGAGCTGGCTCGTCGGCTGCGCGGGGGTGACGATGTCCGCAGCGAACAGTGGTTCGACGCCCTGCCCGGTCTCGGGCAAGATGAAGAACTTGCCGTCGAGTTGATCTACACCGAGTTCTGCACCCGCGAAGAGCTCGGGCAGTCGCCGATCTCCGACGACTTTGTGGCGCGCTTTCCGCGTTGGGAAGAAGCTCTGCGGCGACAGTTCGAGGTGCATCAGATGCTGGCCGACGGCGATGCGTCTCCGTCGCCCGTTGCGGCGGCGCCGGCACCAGCGGCCACTGATCGAGTCGGACCCTTCGTCATTGTTCGCGAATTGGGACGCGGCGGCATGGGTGTGGTCTACGAGGCCCGGCATGCTGCCCTGGGACGGATCGTCGCACTGAAGATGGTCAGCGCTCGCCCCAACGAGCGACAGACGTTGCTCGCGCGACTCAATGCCGAGGCGCAGACCGTCGCCAGCTTGCGGCATCCGAACATCGTGCAGTTGTACGAGATCGGCGCGACCGACGATGGCCGCACGTTCTTGGCGTTCGAGTTCATGGAGGCCGGCAATCTCGCGGCTCGCATCGCCGGTAAGCCGCAAGACCCGCGGTATGCAGCCCGGCTGATGCGGCAGTTGGCCGAGGGTGTGGCGACGGCTCATCGCGCGGGCGTGGTGCATTGCGATCTGACGCCGGGCAACATTCTCTTCGGCAGCGATGGCACACCCAAGATCGCCGACTTCGGTTTGGCCCGGTGGTGGCGGCAAGATTCGACCTCGCACGCCGGACTCGAGTTGGCCGGGACACCAAGCTACATGGCACCCGAACAGATCGATCATCCGCGCGAGGTGGGGCCTGCCGCCGATGTGTATTCGCTCGGCGCGGTGCTGTACGAGATGCTCACGGGCCGACCGCCGCTTTTGGCCGCCTCGCCGATGGAAACGCTCGCGCAGGTCCGCTCGGTCGAGCCGGTCTCGCCCAAGCAATTGCGGCCGAGTTTGCCGCGCGATCTGGTCACCATTTGTCTGAAGTGTTTGGAGAAAGATCCGCGACGCCGTTACGCCTCGGCCGACGACTTAGCCGCGGACCTCGATCGCTTCGGACGTGGCGAGCCGATCGCGGCCCGAAGTGTGAACGTGATCGAGCGGACGTGGAAATGGTCGCGGCGTCATCCGGCGCTCGCGGTGGCTAGTCTCGTCGCAGGGATTGCCTTGGCCACGCTCGTCGTCGGCGGGCTGTGGTACAACGTGCAACTCCAGGCCGCGCTCGATGTCAACGAACAGCAGCGCACCACGCTCAGCCACGAGCTCGACCGCTCGGCGCGGAACTTGTTCACGATGCAGCTCATGCAGGTCGAACAACTCTTGGAGCGTAACCCGGCCCAAGCGGCCGTGATGCTCGACGATGCGCAGCGCTGTCCCGACTCGCTGCGCGATTTTGCCTGGGGAATGTTTCGCCGTCGGGCGACACAAGATCGTCTGACGATCGGCGCACCGGGGCCCGCGATGCTCGCCGCCGGAGCGAGCGCGGATGGTCACTCGATCGTTGCCATCAGTGCCGATCGCATGGTGCATTGGTTCGATGCCACGAGCGGCGTGGAACAAAAGACCGGCCGGTTCGATGTCGACGCGATCGGCGCTCTGGCGCTGAGCGATGATCGCACGCAACTGGCGGTCGGCGACGGCCGCGGAATCGTGCGGATTTGGCAGCTTGCGCAACTCGACGAACCGCCGCGCGTGCTCGATCCGCCGCTCGATGCGGATATCACCGCGCTCGCTTGGTCGAGCAACGGCACGCAGTTGGCCGCGGGTGCCGGCGATGGTCAGCTACGCTATTGGAACTTGCGTGCTGCTCCCCTGGCAGATGCCGCGTCGGACGAAGATGAGTCGGCGGTGCCCACGTGGATCGATGTGGCCAGCGACTTGGGCGGTGTGTTGAGCGTGGCGTTCTCGCATGATGCGACGCTCGTGGCCAGCGGCGGCTCGGATGGCGTGGTGCGCTTGTGGAGCACGGCCGATGGCACTCCGCAGGGAGCGCTCGCCGGGCATCGCGGTGGCGCGAAAGCGATTTGCTTCGATCGAGCGGGCAAGCATCTCGCGGCCTGTGCCCAGTGGGATCCGCGGATCACATGGTGGCGACTGTCAACGCGCGAGAGCCAATCGATCGACACGCGCGGGCAACCGGCTCATCAACTCACGCTGAGTCGCGACGGCACGCAGATCGTGGCGGCGATGGCCGACGACTCGGTGCGGGTCTATCGCTTGCCCTCGGGCGACGAGTCGCTCGTCTATCGCGGTCATGCCGCGGCCATTCATCAAGTGACGATCGACACGGTCGATATGAACATCATCTCGGCCAGTGGCGACGGCATGGTCAAGCTTTGGGATCTGCGGCAAGCGGCGATGCCGACGATCGTCGCGGCCGACCCGCTCAAAACGCTGTGTACCGCCTGGAGTCCCGACGGACGTTATCTGGCCACGGGCGGCAACGAAGGGGTGATTCGCATCTGGGATCAGGTCGAGCGGCGCGAGATCGCACGTCTGGCCGGTCACACTGGCGCGGTGCAACAGGTGACGTTCGCGGGTGATCGCACGCGGCTCATCACGGCCAGCGACGACGGTACCTTGCGGCTGTGGGATGTTGACGGCCGTGCGAAGCTGTGGTCGATCGAGCATCCGGCGCTGGTGCTCGATCTGCGCTACGACCACGATCAACAGCAGGTCGTCACGCTGGCGAGCGACGGTCAGTTGCGACGTTGGCAGTTGGCCGACGGCACGCTGGCCGAAGACGTGACACTGGTCGATGCCGCGATCGCGCTGGGCACATTGGCCGACGATGGTCGGCAAGCGGCGTTTGTCACCGAAGGCGAGGCGTTGACCTTGTGGCGCGACGACGAGTCAAACGTCACGCCGCTCTCGGCCGGGGCGGCAGTCACGGCGCTGGCGTTTGATCGCGACGGCTTGAACTTGGCCATCGCCACGACCGACCGACAGATCGCGGTCTACGATATGGAGTTTGCCGAGACGCGATTCAAACTCGTGGGCCACACGCAACTCGTGACCAGTCTCGTGTTCCATGGCCGTGGGCAGACTCTCTTCAGCGGCGCGGGAAGCAACGGACTCTTTGCCACCGGCGAGGTCAAACTGTGGGATCTAACCACCGGCCAAGTACACGCCACGCTGCCGAGTTACAACGGCCCGGTGAGCGTCGATCCGTTCGATCGCGTGATCGCCATCACCGACCGCACCGGCCGAAGCGTGGCGTTGTGGTACACGGTGCAGTATGAGGGGAAGTAGGCGGTAGGCGGAGGGCAGTAGGCAGAGGGGAGAAGGCAGAGGGCAGTAGGCAGTTAAGACCCTCACATCTTTCACTGAGCACCCAGGCTGTCGCGTATTCTTCTCGCTCGACTGCTTACCGCCTACTATCTTCTGCCTACTGCATACTGCCCTCTGACTACTGCCTACTGCCTACCGCCTTCTGCCCTCCGCCTACTGCCTACTCTACTCTCCTACAGCACCGTCAAGCTCGGCAGCTTCGGCTTCTCGCTCACGCTGGCTGACAAGTTCTTGATCAAGCGGTGGCAGATCGCTTCAAAGAATTGGGCCGATTGATCGTCGGTGAAGTTGCCGGCCAAGCGACCCTCGTCGCCGTTGATCCGAATCTGCATCTGGATCGGCACCTCGCCGAGGAACGGCACGTCAAGTTCGGTCGCACGCTTCTTCGCGCCGCCGTGTCCGAAGATGTCGTAACGCTTGCCGTTGTCGGGACAGAGGAAGTAGCTCATGTTCTCGACCATGCCGAGCACCGGGATGTTGACCTTGCGAAACATCGCGATCGCTTTCACGGCGTCGAGCAACGCTACGTCTTGCGGCGTGCAGACGATGACCGCGCCGGTGAGCGGCAGCAGTTGCGACAACGTGAGCGCGATGTCGCCGGTGCCCGGGGGCATGTCGATGATGAGGTAGTCGAGCTCGCCCCAGTTCGTGTCGCGCAGGAACTGCATGATCGCCCCGTGGAGCATCGGTCCGCGCCACACGACCGCCTCCCCCGGGGGCACGAAGAAGCCCATCGAGATGACCGGCATCCCCTCGAAATCGATCGGCCGAATGCGTTTGTTTTCGTCCGCTTCGGCCCGTTGGTGAACGCCGATCAACTGCGGAATGCTGGGGCCGTAAACGTCGGCATCCATCAGTCCCACGCGACAACCGGCTCGCTTAAGACCGAGCGCGATCGAAGCGGCGACGGTGCTCTTGCCCACGCCCCCTTTGCCCGAGCCGACCGCGATCACGCTCTTGGCCTTGAGACCAATTTGCCCGATGGCCAGCGCCGGACGCTCGTGGACGGCCAATTGCACATCGACCGCCGCGGCCTGCGGAAAGCGCGTTTGCAACAGTTGGGCACAGGCTTGTTGCGTCTCTTTCCAGAGCGGGGCCGAGTGCGTGGTCAGCGCCAAGGTCAGCGCGATGCGATTGCCCTCGACGCGAATGTCGCGCACCTGATCTTGTTGGATCACGCTCAGGCCGGTCTCGGGATCGCGAAAATCTTGCAACGCGGCGGTCACACTGGCGGCGGTCAACGGACTCTCGGCCATCGGTCGTTCCTAATCGGTTGAATTGCTGCGCCAGGGCAAGCTGGCGTCGATTGCGGCGTGAATGGTTTCATACGGTCGGGCATGGAGCGCTGTGTGGCGGCAGGCCATCTCGACCAACGGCCGCAAGCGGCGCGGCGATGTCGACCAAGCGAGCGCGCCCGCCTCACGGACGATCGGCTCCCAATCACCGAGCGACCGGTCGGCCACGACGACGATCGCCGCCCGTGGCCAGAGCCGTTCTTGATCGGCGAGCAGATCGAGCACGGCCGACAGGTTCGCGGCCGTGAGTTCGAGCACGACGAAGGCGGCGGGCTGACCGTTGAGCTCTTCGCGACACGCGGCTAGGCTGCGGGTCTCGATCACGGTCGCCGGCGGTGTCCCGGTCGAGGGTCGGATGCCGCGCCACCACGTCGCCCATTGGCCGGTTTTCTCGCAAAAGACCAGCGGAGGCGCATGTAGCCAAACGAGGCGTTCCATGCGGTCATCATAGGAATCACGCTCCGCCGCGGCAACGGGGTCGAACGGCGCAGTGCGGCAGGGGGCTGAGTTAAGCGGATGCGGGGCGTAAGAGGCCGCAGATGCACGCGGATCAACGCAGATGGGATGCAGATGCGGTTTGGTGCGGGGAAGGATCGGGGTACGCGGATGTTGGCGGATCTTGGGCGGAAGGATCATGAGGTTCAATCCTGAACCGCGATCGTATTCGCGCTCACCGCTTGAATCGTGTCGAATGACCACGCTCAGATGTGTCGCATCACGTGGCTAACTGGACACATGCTCGCAACGATTCGGCAGTCCCGCCGTCGCTCAGGCTGCCGCCGCCATCGGCGCGGGTCGGTTCGGGTAGCGAGGCACGCATCGCGGCGCTTTTCGGATAGGCCCGGCGGCGGGCCCGCATCACGTTGCCGAGCGGCTCGTGTACTTTGAGACCGTGCCACGGCGAGAACGATAGCCGATCTACCAAGCGGGTCAGCTTTTCTCCAGCGGGTGAATCGATGTCGCACTGCGGAATGCGGAGTTCTGCCAGTTTGTACAACGGCGACACATTCTCGGACCACGCGACCGAAGTGTCTTCAATCGGCGTTTGCTCGGAATCGACGTAGAACTGTGCCGAGAAGTCGAACCGGACATCGCCGGACCGAAGACGTTCGCCGAGGTCACGACGAAGGTAGTCCGGGTGGTTCTCGTGTTTCTCATGGTCCGCGTCTTTGCCATTCGTGCTTGGGTGGATCAGAAACTTGATCGCAAAATTGTCGCACTGCACGGCAGCGGTACCCGAAAAACACTCGGTGGCCATGCTGTCGACGCGCGGCAAGAGCACGTCCGTGCCTAAACGCGAAGCGATGCGAACCGCCTCGACCGGATTTTCCAACGCCAAACGAATGCGCTGGAGCGGGTCAGCGTCGCCGTCACCCGTGGTGACCTCAAGCACATCGAAGAATTGCACGACGTTGCGAACGATCGACGTTAGGGAATGACTGGTGGCGAGAAAGTCTTGAGTCGCGGCGTGCATTGCCTCATCGAGCCGCTGCTCGGCGCTGCCGGGGACGCCGACCAACTTCATCGCGATACCGCGCGGCTGCGGCTTTGTGTCCGCCCGCAAGTCGGACTCGCCATTCGAGAAACGCACAAACGCCGGGTAGACCGCGGGCTGCGCAAAGACACCGAACTTCGCTGCGTCCGGCAGGTTGTCAAGCACCTTGAATTCGCCCATCACGCCCGCATGAATCTTGGCATGAAAACCGCGCAGGGTTTCGTTCGAGTTCTGCGGCTTGTGCTTTTCAATCCGGGCGACAACTCGCTGGACCAATTCGTCGAAGATCGCTTCTTCGCTCTTGTCCGGGTTCTTCGGATCAATGAGCCGCCTTGTGTCATTCTTCCACGCTTGACTGGGAGGAAGCGGCAACATAAGTCATCCTTGTGGGGATCAGGTTCGCAACAGGCTTTTCATTCACGCACAACGTTCATGAAATGTCTTTGTATCGCATTCTTTTCACATTCACGAGTAGGCGCAGGTAAAATTGTTTTCCGATTTCGCAGGACTTGGTCTCTCGACGCCCATGCATTCTGGCTGCAGCCATTTTTACCCCACTCGTTGAGAAGATAACACTTCGTTGTCCGAGTTCTTTCGACGCGTCTGAACTTGCTGCCGTTCACGACTTGGGGTACGTGTCGCGTGGCGTGAAACCGAGAAGGCGGTGGAAAGCGGACTTCGCGGCCTGCGACAGCCTGCCTAAATCGCAAAGTTGCGTTCGCCGACGCGGTCGATCCTACTTATAAGAAACGGTTACATTTTGATTCGACGAGCAAGCGAAACCACTTAGGGAAGAGTTGTCGGTGGTTGCAACGAAGGCAGAATGCGCATTGGGAACCGAGTGTGTTCTGCGATCAAGCCCTCGAGGAACTGAGAATCCCGAGAAGTATGTAGGACAAAACGTAAACCCGACTTGGACTTAATACGAGTTCGCTAGGAAGGAAATGCTATGCAATCTTGCCTGGTTTTCAAAAACACTCTACAATACTGTGAAAAGCGGAGTGTATTAATGCAGGTTCGGCATTAACACTGGGCTTGCGACTTTGATAAAAGCTTGAGGGTAGCGATGAGTGATATATCAACGAAAATGGCAGCGTTATCAGCAGCTCTTGGCTCAAGACTGCATGTAAAGTGCATCAGCGAAAAGGACGGACTTTTCTCTGCTTATGATCCGAACTATGTTGGTGCGCATCACCCACCCGTGTTCGTCGTATTAACTGACCACGAGCACAGCATGGAATCGCCAGACAGTTTGAATCGGCTTCAAGAAGCGTACGGTGGGTATCTGTTGTTCGTTTACGAACAAGAGAAGTTCCATTTTTATTCGGGGCATTTCCAAAAGTGAGCGTCGCATCACGATTGCGCTTTCAATTGTCCTCCTGGCTCAACGCGGTGTAAATCACGGTCTCTTCTCCGTGTTTCACCTCCCCCCTCCGCGTCTCTCACCTTTCCGTTGACGCTTCCGCGCGACCGACCTAAGATGGACTACCACACCCGTCGAGCGACGGTAATCTATTGCTACGCTTCATCTTAAGGAAATTCGGCATGATGCCCGAGCGGCCAGCGCCGATGGACTCGCAACCGGGGAACGATCCCGCGGTCGGGACCGATCTGCGTCGCGCGTGGCCGACGGTGCCGGCGTGGCTCATCTCGGTACTGCTGCATAGTTCGCTGCTAGTGACGCTCGCGCTGACGATCCAGGCTGCGCCGCGCGGTGCGGCTGTCGAGGAACCGGGCCGCGACGTGGGCCTAGTGCTGAAGAAGACTACCGAGAGAGGCGAAGATTACTACGAGTCCGACTCGAAAGAGCCGCCGTCGCCCGATCAAGCGACGAGCGCCGCCGCGCCGTCGAACAACCCGGCGCAAGTGGTCGGTGATCGGCCGCCGGTCGACGTGGCCGCCGCACTGCCGCAGGGGAAGCCGCTCATTGGTCTCGGTTCGACCGAAGCGGGAGCGCTGCCCGGCGCGGCCGGGTTGACCCAGGGAACCGGGCCAACCACGGGCGTGGGCAAACGCGGCGCCGCACGGACGAAAGTGTATGGCCTGCAAGGCGAGGGCTTTAAGTTCGTGTATGTGTTCGATCGCTCGGCCAGCATGGGCAACGAACGTTACAGCCCATTGCAGGCGGCCAAGCGTGAGTTGCGGGCGAGCCTCGACAGCCTGGAGCCGCAGCATCAATTTCAGATCGTGTTCTATAACCACGAGCCGCGGATGTTCGCGCTCAGTGGCGTGCCCGTGCCCGGCGTGTCGCAGAAGCTCGCGTTTGCGACCGATCCCAACAAGCAAGCGGCCCGGCAGTTCATCGAAGGGATCATTGCCGATGGTGCGACCGAGTATGTGCCCGCCTTGGAGTTGGGGCTCGGCCTGGCTCCCGACGTGCTGTTCTTTCTGACCGATGCGGGGACGCCGCTGTCCGAAGGTCAGATCGCTCGCATCACGCGGGCCAATCGCGCGGGGACGGTGTTGCACTCGATCGAATTCGGCGAAGGGCCACCGGTCGGCGGCGAGAGCACGCTGCAACGCCTGAGCCGCGAGAACTTCGGCCGCTATGTGTACATCGACATCACGAAACTTCCCACAGGGCCGTGAGCGATGAACGCAAGTCGATCAGGAAGATTGCATGGTAGCCGAACTCGCCAGAGTTCGGGGGCGCTGCTGCTCAACACGGCCCGAACTCTGGCGAGTTCGGCTACAGGATTCGCAAGCGCGGCGACATGGCTGATCTTTCTATCATTGTTAAGTAGTACGACAGCCGACGACCGTGTGACGTTGCAACCGGCCGATGGACGTGGCCCGCCCACGCAGCTCACCGGCACGATCATCGACTACACGGGCAAGCAACTCGAGATCGACGTCGCGGGGCAAGTGCGGCGCAAGTTCCCGGCCGATCAGGTTGTCGGCGTCGAGACCAAGCTCACAGCCGATCACACCGCCGGCGATGCGTTGTACGCGAAGCAAGATTATCGAGCGGCGGATGCCAAGTATCAAACGGCACTCAAGGCCGACACGCGACGCTGGGTGCGGCGACAGATCCTGGCCCAACTCGTGCGTTGTGCGCGGGCGCAGAACGGCTTTGCTGCCGCGGGCGAGTATTTTTTGCTGCTCGTGAAAGACGATCCCGACGCGCTGGACTTCGATTCGATACCACTGGCGTGGCTGCCCGGCGAGAGCGCGGGGATCGAGACGAAAGCGGCCGAGTGGCTGGCCAAGGAAGATCAGCCCGTGGCTGTGTTGCTGGGGGCGAGTCACTTGCTGCAATCGCCGCAGGCCGCTCAAGCGTTGCCGCGACTCGAACGACTGGTCGATCACCGTGACCCGCGGATCTCGCTCTTGGCCAGTGCGCAGCTCTTGCGCGGAGCGCTAGCGACGACCGACGACGCGACCTTGCAGCGATTTGCGAGCGCGGTCGAGCGTTCGCCGGCCAAGTTGCGAGCCGGTCCGTATTACACGTTGGGGCGAGCGTGGTATCAGCGCAATCAGCCGACCACCGCAGCGCTCTATCTGTTGCGGAACCCGATCCTGTATCCTCACGATCATCGGTTGGCGAGCGAGTCGTTGTTGCTCGCTGCCGAGGCCTTGAACAAGACCGAACAAAAGACCGAGGCTCAACGCTTGGCGCGCGAGTTGGCGACGAATTACCCGCAATCGCGGGCCGGTCGAGAAGTGCGAAGTCGCGCGGCGGAATGGAGTTTGGAACTTGGTCAGTGAAAGGGGAGAGAAGTTAACCACAGAGGCACCGAGGACACAGAGGAAGAAGAGAATGATTGGTG
>JAEUIL010000716.1 GCA_016794255.1 Planctomycetaceae bacterium
GACGCTACCTGGGCCTCGGTTTGTTCGAGCCGGCCGACGATTATCGCGAGACTACCCAGGCGAGTCACCCGGAGTTGCTCGACTGGCTCGCGCACGACTTTGTGACTCACGGTTGCGACCTGAAGCACACGATTCGCGCGATCCTGACGAGTCGCACGTATCAACTGAAATACGATCCACAACTGGCCGATCGGTTCGAGATCACCAAGCGTGACGCGCCGCGTTATTTCCGGTCGCCCAGTTTGCGGCGGCTCACGTGCGAGCAAGTCTTCGACAGCATTCGCGTGGCGACCACCGGCGAACTCGCCCCCGGCGAACGGGCGTTTCTCGACTCACGCTCGACGGCATTGATGCGGGCTCTCGGCCGACCGGCGTCGCGCGGCGAGATCAGCACGGCCCGGCCCGACGATGTGGCGGTGGTGCAGTCGCTTGAGTTGCTCAATGGTCCCGAGTTGCACGAGTTGATCGATACGAATTTGTCGTTTGCCAAGCCGCTGCCCAAGACAAATCTCGCCGCGGCGGTCGATCAGTTGTATCGCAAGATATTGAGTCGCCCCGCGAGCGCCGAGGAGAAGAAGCTCGGCACGCATTTCTTGCAGTCGTTCGACACGTTCAACGACGGGCTGCGCGATGTGTATTGGGCGCTGATCGTTTCCCCCGAGTTTCAGTACTTACGTTGAGCACGCGTCTCGCGTACTAAGAGTATCGGTTGTAAAGCGAGGTTGTTTCCAACTATCAACTCATCCCCTTCTGATTAGCCCAGGCCTTTAGGCCTGGGTTGCGATTGGCGCTTCAACTCCCTTCTCCGCTCTCGAGACTATCGCTCGAACGGAAAAGGGAACGGGCGCTGCTCGTCAGGTTCCCAGGCCTAAAGGCCTGGGCTAGTTAAGAACCCATGCAATCCAAAGCCACCAAGCCTCTCACCCGCCGCCAGCTTCTCCGCTCCGCCGCGATCACCGGTCTCGGCGTATCGGCCGCGCCGTGGATCAGCAACTCGGCACGGGCCGACAACGTCAAGCGCGTCCCGGCCAAGGCCGACTCGATGATCTTGATCTGGTTGCCCGGCGGTGTGGCGCAGACCGACTGTTGGGACCCGAAGCAGCACACGCCGTTCCGCGCGGGCATGAAAGGGAGCGAACTGCTCGGCACATGTCCGGCGATCGACACGTCGGTCGATGGCCTCAAGTTCGGCGCGGGTTTGTCCGAGTTGGCCAGCGTCGCGCATCATGGCACGGTGCTTCGCAGCTTGACAAACGAAACCAAGTTTGGCGCGGTGCACCTCAAGGCCCAGTACTACATGCTGACCGGCTATCTGTTTCCGGTCGGCGTCAAAGCGCCCAGCATCGGTGCCGTGGCCAGTCGCGTGTTGGGGCCTCGGGCAGAAAATGTGCCGCCGTATATCTACATCGGCCGCGATATCGACACGAGCGATACCGAAAAGCAGTTCGTGGCCGAGGCGATTGGGCCCGGTTTTTACGGGCTGAAACACGCTCCGTTCATGATCCCCGATCCCACCGCGGGACTCGCCACGCTGAACACCCTGGCCGGGATGACGCCCGAGCGACTCGATCGCAAATTGCAATATCTGCGGTCTGTCAGTCGCCTCGCCGGACATGAACTCAACGAAAGCGAGAAGGCCGCCGAGTATCTGCGATCGATCGACGCCGCGCGGGCCATGATGGACTCGCCGGTCAAGAAGGCGTTCGATTACGCGAAACAAGAAAAGCCCGAGACGATTGCGGCCTACGAGCCGCGCATCACGCGAGGCGACTTGCTCGACAAGTGGTATTGGTTCGGCCAACGTTTCGCCCATGGGCTGCTGATGGCTCGGCGGTTGGTCGAAGTCGGCGCGCGGTTTGTGCAAGTCGAACTGCAATACGCGGCCTTCAAAGGTTTCGACACGCACGAGAACGGCGCTGCCCGGTTAAACGAAATGAAGCGGCAGATCGACGCTCCGATCGCGCAGTTAATTCGCGATCTTGCCGATCGAGGGTTGCTCGAGCGAACGTTGGTCGTTGTGGCGACCGA
>JAEUIL010000730.1 GCA_016794255.1 Planctomycetaceae bacterium
ATTCGATCGCTTTGCGGGAGACAAATACACCTGTCCCTGGTTGAACGAGTTTCGCGGCGAACTCGCACTGCCTCCGGTACAGCATCCGTTGCGTTCATGGTGGCATTCCCCGCTGAAAGTGCTCGGGATGTTTCCCGAGTGGTTCGCGCCGCAACAGCCCGACTGGCCTGCGCAGGGCGTGCAGTTGGGTTTTCCGCTGCACGACGTGCCTGAGTCGTCGGTGGTCAGCGATGACGTACACGACTTCATCGCACAGGACCAACCGCCGCTGGTCTTCATGGCCACGTCGGCTCAGCGCTTCGGTCACGATTTCTTTGCGGCGGCGGTCCAGGCTTGCACGCGGCTCCAGCGATGCGGACTGTTGTTGACCGCGTTCGCCGAGCAGATTCCTGCGAACTTGCCGAGCCACGTGCGACACGCGCCGTTCGTGCCATTGAGTTGGCTGCTACCCCGGGCGGCGGCGATCGTACACAACGGCGGCATCGGCGCTCTGAGCCAGGCCATGCTCGCGGGCATCCCGCAACTGATGTCGCCACTGGCGTTCGATCAGTTCGATAACACCGCCCGAGCCGTCCGCTTGGGCGTGGGTTATGAGTTAGCTGCACGGAAGTTTTCTGCTCAACTCGCCTCGTCGCTGGCAAAACTGCTGAGTGACCCGCAAGTTCGCGGATGCTGCGAAAGTGTTCGGCGGCGATTCGCACAGGAAGATGCGTTGGCGCGCGCATGTCGGGAGATTGAACACGCCCCGCTGTCCCCCACTATTTGCCAGTCAATTGTGACAAAATGAACCACTCAGCTTTGTCGATGGCGTAAAGCATCACGCTTTCATCATGTTCTTATTGGTTGTGGGCGGTTTGGACCGAGACAATACTTGGTTCCGCCGTGTCGTGCTCTTGGCGGAACAGTCTCGACACGGCGCAGGTGGCTGTTTCCGAATGTGTTAAGGCCGACCGAGTTCCCATTCTTTTGAGTCGCACATCGACTTCTGGGAATCGAGCGTTCTTGCTTTCCTCGGCGTTTCAGGCATGGACCGAACTCGTTGTTTGCTGGTGTATCCCGAGTTCACGCTACGCACGTTTTGGAATTTTCGTGCCATCTGCGAGCTGCAAGGGGCGAAGTATCCGGCTACGCCGCTCGGTCTGATTACCGTCGCCGCCATGCTGCCGACCGAGTGGGAGATTCGGCTCGTTGATTGCAACGTGGAACAACTAAGCGACGCCGACATCGAGTGGGCCGACGTGGTGATGACCGGCGGCATGCTTTCGCAGCAGCCATCGACCTTAGCGATCATCGCGCGTGCGCAGGCTGGCCAACGCCCGGTCGTGGTCGGCGGGCCCGATGCGACCAGCAGTCCGCATATCTACGATCACGCCGATTATCTCGTGCTGGGAGAAGCCGAGGTCACGTTGTCGCGCTGGTTGCACGACTTCGCCCAACAGTGCGCGGACAAGCGTTATGAACCAGGCGCCGAACGTGCCGATGTCACGCGCACGCCGGTGCCGCGTTTCGACTTGCTCAAGCTCGATCGCTACTTGTACCCCAGCATTCAGTTTGCCCGCGGCTGTCCGTTTTTGTGCGAGTTTTGCGACATCATCGAACTCTTTGGGCGCGTGCCGCGGTTGAAGTCGCCTGAGCAATTGCTGCGTGAACTGGATGCGATTTATGCCTTGGGCTATCGCGGCTTGGTCGATATTGTCGACGACAACTTTATCGGCAACAAACGGGACGTGAAGAAGTTGTTGCCGCAACTGATCGCTTGGCAGGAACGTCACGGGTATCCCTTCGAGTTCTCCACCGAAGCGACGATCAATTTGGCCGACGACGACGAGTTGCTCGGTCTCATGCAGCGTGCCAATTTCCTGGCCGTGTTCGTCGGCATCGAATCGGCGGATGATGACGTCTTGATCGAGACGCGCAAGGCGCAGAACTCACGCCGCGATCTCGCCCTGAGCGTGCAAAAGCTGTACTCGTATGGCATGTGGGTCAGCGCCGGGTTCATCCTTGGCTTCGACGGCGAACGCGCCGGAATCGCCGAGCACATGACGAAACTGATTCGTGAAAGCGCCATTCCGATCGCGATGGTCGGCTTGCTCTATGCGCTGCCCGGCACGCAACTCACGCGCCGTTTGGCACGCGAGGGGCGATTGTTCGACACGTTCGACCGTGCCGACGAGCGTGAC
>JAEUIL010000761.1 GCA_016794255.1 Planctomycetaceae bacterium
GTAAGGGGACGCGGATGAACGCAGATGAACACGGATAAACGCAGATGGGACGGAGATTCTTATCGGTAGGGGATCGGGTCCGTTCGGGTTTGCTGTCCAGATGAGCTCAATCGCATCAGGCCTTAATCCAAAATTCACTTCAGCTTCTTATCTGTATTCATCCGTGTTCATCTGCGTTCATCCGCGTCCCCTTACGTCACCATCTCTACAAATCCAGCCCCTTCCCCCGCTATACTATTTCCTATTGCTTGTTCGTCCCGCTCTCGCTTCACCTCGTCCCTCATGCCGCCGATCGTCAACATTGCCGCGTATCAATTCGCCGAACTGTCGGATCTCAAGCCGCTGCGCGAACGGCTCCTCGCCCATTGCAAAGCGGCGGGGCTCAAGGGGACGATTCTGCTCAGCACCGAGGGGATCAATCTGTTTGTGGCGGGCGAGCGTGCGGCTGTCGACGAACTGCTCGACGAACTGCGGCGCATCCCGGGCCTCGAATCGCTCACCGCCAAGATCAGCGTCAGTCGTCATCAACCGTTCAATCGCATGCTCGTGCGGATCAAGCGCGAGATCATTGCGTTCGGCGTGCCAGGCATCGAACCGGCGAAACGGACCTCGCCGAAGCTGTCGGCAGGTGAGCTGAAGCGCTGGCTCGACGAGGGTCGGCCCGTGCATTTGCTCGATACGCGAAACGAGTACGAGATCAAACTCGGCACCTTCGCCGGAGCGACGACGCTGGGGATCGACCATTTCCGCGATTTCCCGGCGGCCGTGGCGACATTGCCCGCGGAGTGGAAGGAGCAACCGGTGGTCATGTTCTGCACCGGCGGTATTCGCTGCGAGAAAGCGGGGCCGTTCATGGAACGCGAGGGCTTTCAGAACATCTTTCAACTCGACGGTGGCATTCTCAAATACTTCGAGGAGTGCGGCGGCGCCCATTATCAGGGCGAGTGTTTCGTGTTCGATCAGCGCGTGGGAGTCGATCCTGAGTTGGGTGAGACCGACAGCGATCAATGCTTCGTCTGTCTCACGCCGCTGTCGGCCGACGACCAACGCGACGCACGGTTCGTGAAAGGTGTGTCGTGTCCGTATTGCTATGCGACCGACGACGAACGTCGCGCGCGGACCTTGGCGACGCGACAAGCGAGATTGCGTGAGGTCGCCTCGCCGCTGCCCGGCAGTCATCCGTACGACAACTATCGGCCGTTGCATGTCTCGGCGGCTTACGATGGTCACACGCTGCTCGATTTTCTCGCGGGCATTCTTTCGCACGTGCAGCAGAGTGAATGGCAGGCGCTTTGTGACGCTGGTCGGCTACTCCGCAGTGACTATCAAGTCGCGAGCGCCACGCAGATCGTCCGGGCTGGCGAGCGTTATCTGCACAAGCTGCCGGCCACGCGCGAGCCCGACGTGAATGTCGACATTCGGCTGCTGTACGAGGACGAAGCGATCATCGTGCTGCACAAGCCGGCTCCGCTGCCGCTGCATCCGAGCGGACGTTTTAATCGCAACACGCTGCAATATCTGCTGCAAGAGGTGTATCGCCCGCAAAAACCTCGGCCGGCTCACCGGCTCGACGCGAACACCAGCGGCGTGGTGGTGTTTGCCCGCACGAGTCACTTCGCGGGCCTGCTGCAACCGCAGTTCGCCCGCGGTGAGGTCGAGAAGGTTTACATCGCGCGGGTGCAAGGGACGCCGCCCCACGACGAGTTCACTTGCGACGCGCCGATTAGTACCGAAGCAGGCGAGATCGGCTCACGCACCGTCGACGTCGAGTCGGGCCTCGCGGCGCGAACCGAATTCCGCGTGATCGAGCGATTTGCCGATGGCACGTCGTTGCTTGAGGTTCGGCCTCTGACCGGACGCACGAATCAAATTCGAGTCCATCTCTGGCAACTCGGTTGGCCGATCTGCGGTGAGCAGTCGTACTTGCCCGGTCAGCAGTTGGGCGACACACAGACGCACACGATCGACGACTTGCCGCTCTGTTTGCTGGCACGACGACTCACGTTTACGCATCCGCTCACCAAGCAACGGATGACATTCGAGACGTCGCTGCCCGACTGGGCCGAGGCAAGTGGCTGGCAAGATCACACACTGTAGATAGTTTTCGTAGCCGAACTCGGGAATCGTCCGCCGATGCACTCGCGATTAGGTTTACTGACTCGCTTCATCCTCGCGATCCTGCTCGGCTGTTTCGCCGTGAGTACATGGGCCGACGACAAGGCCGTCGTGGTGGCGAAACCCCAACTCGATCGGCTCGTCATCGCGCCGCACAGTGACGACGAAGCGATTGGTTGCGCGGCGGTGATGATACAAGCCCTCGCCCAAGGCGAGCGAGTCGGCGTGATCATCATCACGGCGAGCGACGGTTTCCCTCGGGCTGCGGCTGCCGTGGTCAAGAAGCCGATCGACGCGTTGCAGCCAGCGGACTTCTTTCAGCTCGCGACGATTCGTGAACGACACACGTTGCAGGCGATGAAGAAGATCGGCATCGCGGCCGACGACCTGCTGTTTCTCGGCTATCCCGACTCGGGCCTCGCGACGATCTACAACACAAACGGCTCGACCGCGTATCGCCAACCCTTTACCGAGAAGTCTGCGACCTATGCGATGGTGACCCGCGACTATCACTCGCTCGCGCACGGTCAGCCCGCCCCGTACACGAAAGCGGCGCTCACCGGCGACTTGGCCGAGATCATCAAGCAACGTCGGCCGCGTGAGATTTACGTGACACACGAGATCGATACGCACGCCGACCATCGCGCGACTTGCTGGTTCGTGCGCGATGCGGCCCGGCAAGCTGGTTTTGATGGGCAATTGTTAACGTATGTCGTTCACGGCGACGAGCCCACTCAACCACCGGCGCGAATCTTGAAACTCGACCCCGCGACGCTGAAAACGAAACGCGCGTTGCTGGAAGGATATCAGATGGGTCTCTCGCCGGTTCACGATGACCTGGCCGACCATTACCTGCGGCCGGAAGAGCGATTCTGGCCGATGCGAGTGACGGACGACACCGCGAAGTGATTAGCTCGGCGATTACTTCAACGTCGCCAGATACGCCAGCACGTCACGCAGTTCTTGATCGGTGAGCTTGGCGACGAGATCGTTCGGCATGATCGACTGTTGCGAGGGGACTGTCTCGACGATGTCGATCGTGCGGACTTTGAACCGGTTTCCCTGCGGATCGAGATACGTGTACTCGTCGAGCTGCGTGTGCAGCAACATGCCGGTGAACGTGCGGCCGTCGTGCATCACGAGTTGCCACACCTGATAGTGCGGGGCGACGAGCGTACTCGGCTGCAAGATCGACTCCAGCACGTGGCGTCGCTCGGTTCGGCCGATCAACCCGAGATCAGGCCCAACGTCTTGGCCATGACCTTCGACCCGATGGCAACGGTAACACCCCGCCAGCTTGGCGTGAAAGAACACGCGTCGGCCCACGGCAGGATCGGCGTCGCCGACGAGCTTGGCGAGCCACTCGGCCGTTTGATTCGCGGCAGGGCGAGCGGCAGACGAACTGTTGCCCACAACACGAGCCATGAGCGCCGCCTCCACGTCACTGGCCGGCTTGAGTTGTTGCAGTTGCTGGAGTTGCTCGGCAGTTAGTTTCGCACCGACGAGCGCTCGCACCGCCTCGGCGCGCAGCGTCGGTTGATCGCCAAGCGCCAGCGACATGAGCAATTCCACCGGCACGGGCTCGGCCGACGACAGGCCCACGATCGCCTCGGCGCGTTGCGGCACGTCGCGATTCGCATCGGTCGCGATCTGTTGCAGACGGGCGAACTTGCGCGGGTCGGCGTGCTCGGCCAAAGTGCGAATCGCTTCGAGCGACAAACTCGCGTCGTTCGATTTCAACAACCGGTCGAGCAGGTCGAGCGTCAGTTGCTTGTGCGTCGCGGGGATCAACCGCAGAGCCGCGATCCGCTGTGCGGCGGGGGACGCCTCGTTGGCCACGAGCTTCACAAAATGCTCGGCCATCTTCGCCTCGCTCACTTCTTGACCGTCGAGCCGGGCCAAGGCCGTGGCGCAACCTTGATACATGCGGACGCTTAGGTTGCCGACTTCAAGCATCGACTCGATCATGGCCCGACCGTCTTGTAGCTTTAGATCGGCGATCCACTTCACGGCCAAGAACCGCACTTCCTCATCGTCGTCGGTCAACCAACGCGCGACCATGTCGGTCTTGCCCGCGGCTCGTTGAGCCAGCAGCACTTCACAGCGTTGCCGGGGCGTTAAGTCGGGCGTGCTCGCCAACTCGATCGTGAGTGTCGGTGACTGGCTCGCATGCTTGACCGCTACGGCACGCACGAACGGATCCTGATCGTTGAACAACTCGAGCAGCTTCGTTCGATCCAGTGGCTGGGTCGACTTGGCGAGCGCCGCGAGTTGCTCGGCCGCCGGATGAATTTTGTTGTCGGGCTTGGACGTCGGTCGGGGTTGATCGGCCCGCAGCTTGATGTGCCACAGGCCACCTTGCCCGTGCAGGTTGTAATCGCGGCGGACCCAATCGCTGATAAAGAGCGAGCCGTCGGGCGCGACCGCCAAGCCCACCGGGCGAAAATCGTTGCCACCCTGAATGAACGGCTTGCGATCGGCCACGTACGAAGCGCCGC
The DNA here is from genome assembly GCA_016794255.1 of Planctomycetaceae bacterium. Lineage (GTDB taxonomy): Bacteria > Planctomycetota > Planctomycetia > Pirellulales > PNKZ01 > JAEUIL01. The sequence continues at coordinate 4,614 of JAEUIL010000761.1, forward strand.
TCGGCCGTAGCGTGTAACGTTCGACCCGATGGTCGGCCCAGGAGGTGACGAGCAGCTCGCCTTGATAATCGGCCGGCAGTCCCGTGCCCTGATAGTTCAGCACTTCGCACGGCGCCTCGCCAGTCCCCGCGACCATCGGCAGCGTGCCGGGCAACTGACCGTTCCAGGCTTGAAACGGATGGCGACCCGATCGGCCGTAGCGAAATTGATAGCCGTAGTCGCCCCCTTCGATCACCTGCAGCAGTCGGCAAGGGGGCGCCGCGTCGGGATCGTTATCGACACACCACAGTCGCCCGGCGGGGTCGAGGTTCATGCCGAAGGGATTCCAAAAGCCGGTCGCAATTCGCCGCAGCTGTTCTCCATCATGGGTACACCAAAAGACATTGCCCCCTTCGCCCTGGTCTTCGATCTCCGTGTCGCCGATACTGCCGATCAGCTTGTAGCTCGCGCCGAGATTCTCGCCCATGCCGAAGTACAGATTCCCGTCGGCGTCGAACGTCAGGCCCGAGAGGCCGTTGTGCGGATAGTTGCCGGCGGTGTAGAGAAACACGATCCGCTTCTGATCGTCAGCTATACCGTCGTCGTTGGTGTCACGCAGGCGCAGGATCTCGTTGCGAGTGGCGACATACACGCTGCCATCGCGGTGGACCGCCAAGTCCATCGTCGCCTTGGTTCCCTCGAAAAACGTCGTGAACCGATCAGCCCGACCATCGCCGTTGGTGTCCTCGGCCATGCGAATGCGATCGTGCTCGGGACCGGTGTAGCCCGCGGGCCGAAAGTGCGTGTGACTTTCGATCACCAGCAAGCGACCGCGCCGGTCGAAGTCGACGCTGACCGGATGGACGATTTGTGTTGAGTCGGCGAACTGCATGATCTCCACGCGGGGATCGAGTGAGCGGGGGAGATCGTCGGCGGCAAACAATGCGACGCCGGTTAAGCACCACAAGAATGCGGTTGCGATCAGCTTGCGAGTCATGAGCATTCCTGAGAAGAATGAGTCCGAGGCCGAGTTACCCCCCGCGACTACGCATGCCCACGCAGACGTGGGCATGGCACACAATCTCTTATTTGGCGGGCTTGGCATGAGCGTAAACATGATCGATCGCGGCGAGAACGTCGAGCCGACGGAAACTGAGCTTCGTGGCGGGATCGTCGACCTTAACGCCGGTTTGCTGCATGATCTTCATGATCGCCGCGGGCAGGTTCTCGCCGTCAGCCTTCCAGTTGTAGCCGCTCTGGTCGATCGCTTCGCGAATGAGCATCGCCGCACCACAGCAGATCGCGTTTGATGAACTGGTCGCCGCTGCCGGGACAACGAGATCCACCTTTGGATGACGATCGAGCACCACGATATCCTTACCCGGCCGCACGGCACCGATCGCGAAGCAGTTCGGTTGACTCGCTGGCCACGAAATCCCGCCCGTGAAGTTGTGATTGCCGGTAGGAGCACTGACCCAAATGCCAAGCTCGCGGAGTTTCGCCAGTTTGGCGTCGATCTCGGTCGGTACCGGCTCGGCATGTTCCTTGTCGTCAACCGGCGCGAGATTGACGGTCGTGATCTGATACTTCGCGTGGTTGTCGATAATCCACTGCAAACCGGCCGCCAACGACACGCTGTCGGCCACCTTGCAATGACAACATTCCAGGCCGCGAATCACGGCGACCTGGTTGTTGTACGCCACGCCACGTTTGCCCTGATAGTTGACCGACGACGGAATGCCGATCGTCGTACCGTGATAGCCGCGGCCTTCGTGTTTCGGATCGTTGTCGCCATCGACGCTGTCATACGACACAAGCACCTTCGGCCGACCATCGACCGGCGTCGACCACTCGGGCTTCGACAGCGTGCAACCATCGTCGACCAGCGCCAGTGTCTGCCCGCGACCGAACGTGAGTCGATCGGCATATTTCTGCCAGACATCGGTGATCCGCGCATGGGCGAACTCGGCCGGTTGAGCCGGTTTGATTTCGGGCTCCGCGGCCTGGATCTGTGAGGCAATCGTGAACACACAGGAGCAAAACGCAATACGAACGGCGCGCGACATGATTACCTCGACGGGTGACGCGAGTGGGAGACAATGACGAAGTAGCCGAACTCGCCAGAGTTCGGGTGGTGGCCCCGTCAAAAGTCACCCGAGCTCTGGCGAGTTCGGCTACGCAGCAAAACGGATCTGCTGAGGATGGACTACTTCTTCCCGCCGAGCGAGATCAAGTGCGAGTACGTGCGGAGATACAACTTGCCATCGGCGACCGACGGCGTCGAACGGCTGTCTTCGCCGAGCGGCAGCTTCGCGACGAGTTCGTACTTGTCCTTGGCGGCGATCACGAAGACTTCGCCATCTTCGGCAATGCCGTACATGTTGTCGCCAATGCAGATCGGCGAGCCCGAGAAGTTATTGCCGATGCGTTCCTTCCAAATCACGGTGCCGTCGGCCGGATTGACACAGCTCACGATCCCCTTGTCGCTCCACATGTAAAGCCGGTCACCCTTGACGAGCAACGACGGGACATACGGCGCGGCGTCGGCAATTTTGTACGCAATCTCGGGCTTTGCGCCGGTGCGGACCGCAGCGACATAACCGCCACCACCGCCCGAGCCACACGTGGCGAACACCAGATCCTTCCAGAACACCGGCGAGCTCACGCTCCGTTTGGTGAGCACATCGGGGACTTCCCAAACCTTTTGACCCGTCAGGGGATCGACGCCTGTCACGCCCTGACCTTGGCTATTGAACAGCAGCACGGGCTTTTGGCCGGGCGGCTGATACACGCACGGCGTCGAGTACGTGACCACGGCACTCACGCGATCGGTGCGCCACCGCAGCTTGCCATCTTTGCGATCGACGGCCAGCAAAAAGCTCACGCCAACCTTGTCGCTCTCGCCCTTCATGGGACCATCTTGCTCGTTGCAGAGAATGACCATGTCGTCATAGACGATCGGCGAGGGGCCAGCGCTGTGCTGACTGACGTAAGGGCCGAGGTTCAGCTTCCAGCGATCTTTGCCGTCATGGTCGAGCGCCATGAGCGTGTACTCGTCGGGCTCGGACCAACTGATGTAGAGTTGCGATTCATCGACGGCACCGGTGGGCGAGGCGAAGCTGTTGCGCAAATGTTTGTGGTGGTGCTTCGAAGGAAACTCGCGCTGCCAAACGATCTTGCCCGAGTCAGCGTCGAGGCACATCACGTAGCGCGTGGCGGTCTCTTCATTGGCCGAGGTCAAGAAAATCTTCTTGCCCCACAAGACCGGCGACGAGTGGCCGATGCCCGGGAGTTTGGTCTTCCAGTTGTAGTCAGCTTCGGTCCACTTGGTCGGGATTCCCTTGGCATCGCTCAAGCCGGTGCCATTCGGTCCGCGATAACGGGTCCATTCCTGAGCGCCGACCCAGGCCGGTGCGAGCATGACAAAGGCAATCAGCGCAAAGCGCGGCAGCAGAGCGAGCATGGCAAACGGTTCCTCAGCAACGGCAGGGGCGGGATCGAGCGTAAAGGCGGGCTGGATGTCAGTCGTGATACCGGCTGACTCAACCGTGTGCCATGCCCACGTCCGCGTGGGCATGTTCCCTGGTGAAAAAGCATGTCCACGAAGACGTGGACATGGCACACATCCGCAACCGGTATCACTAATGGACGGACGAGACTATCGTAAATGCCCGGCGAGCGGAGGTAAAGCACGAGGGCGAGATTGCCTGATCTCAAGCCACAAAAAGCCACGGGAGTTGCCCGACTCTTGCGAGCCAGACAACTCCCGGGCAGTGGGGAGCTACGTGATCAATGACCGGCGTTTAGAAGCCGAGGTCCTCGGGCCGACCGATCAACTCGGCCAAGCGACGACGGATCGATTCTTCACGCCCTTCGAGTCGCGTCTTGATCGACTCACGCAAGCGGCTGAGTTGCTCTTCGACCCGTTTGAGCTCAATCTCGCGGCGCTTTTGTCGCACGTCGAAGTGCTTTTGAATCAACTCCTTTAACTCAGCCTCGAATTTCTTGCGGTCCTCGGCACCCGTGGCGAGCTTGCGAATCTTCTCGGCCAAGGTGCGCGAGTCGTGATCAAACTCGTTGTCCTGCTTGAGCAGCTCGTACATCTCGGGATCGTGCTCTTTCATCCGTTCGAGATCGCCCTCGCGCGGCGGGCCGTAGCCGGGACCACCGCCGGGACCAAACGGCGGGCGACCACCACCCTCGCCATCACGGCGCGGTGGCGGGCCATCGGGACGTTGCGGAGGCGGGCCATCCGGACGATCACCTTCACGACGCGGCCCACCATCGCGTGGGCCACCTTCACGCGGACCACCCTTGGGCGGCTCGCCGTCGCGCCGTGGACCGGGGCCGTTGAAATCGCCATCGCGGCGCGGCGGGGGACCTTCACGCTCGCCATCAGGTCGCGGCGGACGAGGGCGCTCGTCTTGGTCACGTGCCGCCGGCTTGTCGCCCGGCTTTTCATCTTCGCTCAACGCCGGGGCACACGCCCAGCCACTGATTGTCACACCAGCGCTCAAAAGCGCCATGAGCCACCGAGATCGTCGCATGATGAGAACTCCTAGTTAACAAAGAGTGAACTACAAATCTTGCTCTTCAATGTCGCGGCGGAGATCGTCGATCCACTCGGCGATGACGGCCACTTCCGTCGGCGTGATCCGCATCCGTTCTTCGAACAACACGATCGTTTCTTCTACCGCCGAGATCTCGGCCGTGAACGACTCGTCCTGTTCCCACGCGATATCGGTGGCCACGACGCTGTTCACCGCCGCCGACGGACTCGTCGGATGAGTCGCGATCTGCGGCTGCGTCGATGATAGGGACCCTGTTAACGACAACGGCGACAGGTAATCGCTGCTGCGAATCGCACCCCAGCCAGCCATCACGAGCAACGCCACACTCGCGGCCAACGCAAACCACGGCGGCGATGACCGCTGCAACCCGGGGCTGCTCGCGTCCAGGGCTCGTGTCGCAGGACTGACGCGCCGCAACACCTCGGCCAGCAACCGCTGTTCGTCGAAAGCCGGCACGCCCGCCTCGATCAACTGACCGAGCGCCGCCCAACTCTCGCGCTCGGTCGGATTCTCGAGCCACGCATCGCGCTCAGGCTCGTCTTGCGGTGAATGCAGACGTAGGGAACTCATGACAACGGACTCAACAGTTTGCGCAAAGCTTCGAGCCCCCGGCGGGCGTGACTCAGCGCGGTATTTAAAGGACAACCG
>JAEUIL010000767.1 GCA_016794255.1 Planctomycetaceae bacterium
ATGTACATCATCGAACGCTCGGCTTCGTAACCCCCTTCGAGCAACACTCGCTTGCTTGGGACATAGGCGAAGACATCGTTCGAGTAGCCGGCTACCCACACCGCCGCCGACCCCTGCAATTCACGCTTCAACCGCAACGAATAATCCACGACCGTCTCGCCTGCGAGCGCGATGAAGGTCAATCCGTCGCCAAAGCGGATCACTTGGGCTGGAAACGGATACTGTCGCAACAGCGTCCCTTGCTCCAGCTCAGCCAACCGACGACGATCCCAAACTTCGAAGTACGCGCGACCGCTGGCCGGATACTCGGCACCGGTGGCCAACCGAGCCTTGAGACGTTCGGCGGATGGGGCAGGTTGCAAATCGAGCGGCACCACACCGTACGCCAGCTTCAACTGTCCGGTCAACGACCGTGATTTCGCCTCAAGCGCCGCCTCGACCGCGGTTGCCAGACTGCGGCCATGCTGCTCGCTGTGGGGAAGTTTCATCCGGGGATAACCGTTCTGATCGCCACCGCAACCCATCATGAAGAGCGCGATCGTCTCGGGATGAGCCGCTTCGATCGCTTGTTGGGCGTAGCCCGCGTAGTCGGCGTGAAACTGCTTCAAGTGCAGCGTGGTGTTATGGCAAGCATAGCCAAACATCACGGCCAACAGCTTGCCGGTCGTGTTCTCGACCTTGAGCACCGGCACGTCGTGATCGACGACTCCGTCCGGGTTGGGCCGATTCAGATACGGCTCGCCGCCGGGAACTTCGTTCTTCAACCGACGATTCATCGCGAAGCCGCACCGCGCATGACCGTAAGACACCTTGGCCGGCACAGCGCTACCCAACGCGTCGTCGATCAGCTTGGTCAGCGTACTCGTCAAAAACTGATTGTAGCGGCGGCACATCGCGGCGCGTTCCGGTGCCAGAGTCGCCAAGTCACGTTCGGCAAAGCGAAGTTCTGGTCCGCAATGAGTGTGCGAGCAATTCAAGAGCAGCGACTCGGGGGGCAATTGATGCTTCTGCCGAGCATGTTCCACGAGCAGTTCGCGCAGTTGAATCGGCACTTCGATCAAATCGAGTGTGACGATCACCAATCGCGTGCTGGTGGTGTGCTCAACAATCGCCAGCGCCTTGGCTTGTAGATCGAGCAACGTTCCCTCAGCAGGGACGACGCGATCGCCAAAGCCCGCGAGATACATCGGCTCGGCGGGCGTGATGAGAGCCTTGGCCGCGCCGGCTCGGTAGGCGGTTTCAACCTCGACGGCCCAGGTTGCTTTGCCGCTCGCCAGGAACAGAACCATCACCAGCCACGCGGCAATCGAGCGCATCGAGAGACCTCCGAAAAAAGAGACGATCACGCCGAGCGACAACGCGCGACGCACTACAGCCCCTCGCGCCACGCCATTAACATCAGGGCCGCGATCCAGCCCAAGAGCATCGCGCCCGCCAACACGAGCACCAACGGCCTGCGCGGCCAAGTGCTCGGCAAATCCGCCGTGGTTCGACCGGCGTCGCTTAGCGGTCGTTGCTCATCTCGATGCGGAACGCTTGGCATAAACCTTCGTCAAAATCGTAGACGTTGTCGAAATCTTCGCGGCGATCCTCGTCGGTCTTGCTGCATTCGCCAATGCGAATCAGATTGAAGACCATCTCACCGAAATCGCTCGTCGCGTGAATGCCCCAGTTGTTGAGCACGGTCTTGGCCATGAAGCCGAACTGGTCCAAGGCGAGCTGCCGCGCGGCTTCGCACAATTCTTGAGCGCTCAGATGCCGCTCGACCCGCTCGGACTCGCCCCCCTCGGAAGTTTTGACCTTGCGACGCTTTCGCTTGGCCCGATGCTCGGTCCCCATCCCCAGACGCTCCTGGCCAAATCGCAGAGCCTCAAAAATGAAGATGTACGCATCAAAATGATAGCGACGATCTTCGCGAGTCAGCTTGGCGATCGCCTGAATGGTTTCGGACATAAAATCGGAACGCGGAACGTCGAGGAACAATTGTGCGGGATTTGGGCCGGCCCACCACGCATCGCTGGCGGCTGATCGACCCATTATAGCCCAAATGGCTACCGTTGCGAACTTAGTACGGTAAGCACATCCGCGGCCGGAATCAACACCCGGCGACGATCTTCCATCTCGACCAGCAATTGGCTCGCCAGAATCTCTTGTGCCAGCACCCGCCCGCGGCCGGTCTTGGTCACGACTTGGGCGTTGACCGGCGGCAATTCCTTTTGCAGGTCTTCGTAAACGTCGTACTCGTAACGCAAGCAGCACTTCAGTCGTCCGCAGCGGCCCGAGATCTTCGTCGGATCGAGCGTCGCTTTTTGCAGCTT